>NZ_JBEONQ010000006.1:0-144229 GCF_040544445.1 Undibacterium sp. GrIS 1.8
ACTTTCGACTGGCTGGTCAAAAGGCAGAATGCTATCGCATCTGACCCTTTGACTTTTTATTCAATGTTGCTCTTCGTACTTGAATCCGCCGCATTTTTTATAAAAAATAGGGGGAGTATATACAATTTGGCAGTACAAAAGTCTAAGCAATCGCGCTAAGCGGGATGTAAAGCGCCAAGAATCCGCAAACCTTTTGCGCCAGTTACTTCGGGCAAATTACCCGCCGAGCGATCAACAAATTGTTGTGCCAGCCAAGCAAAGGCCAGAGCTTCAACATGATGTGGCGAAACTCCCAGATCCTCAGTGCTTGCGACGGTTGACTGCGATCCCTTGCGACGCAATGTCGACTCAATATGTTGCATCAGACATTGGTTATAAGCCCCGCCACCGCAGATATAGATGCCAGCAACATCGGCTGCATAATTTAAGATAGCGTCAACCAGAGTCGTCGCAGTGAACGCACACAGCGTCGTCTGTACGTCTACCGCCGAGATATCCGCAAACGCTGACAACTGTAATTTTTGATTCAACCAGTCGGGACGGAATAAATCACGCCCCGTACTTTTTGGTGGAGCCGCCTGCAAAAACGCCTCATCGCACAATGCAGCCAACAATCCGGTATGCACTTGCCCCTGCGCCGCCCAGGCACCATTTTCATCATACGGTTTAGCATGATGCTGCGCGATCCAGGCATCCATCAACACATTGCCAGGACCCGTGTCAAAACCGGTAGTCGAACCATCTGCTCGCAAGATACTGATATTGCTGATACCGCCGATATTGGCGACCACCCGACAGACGCCAGCCTGACCAAAAATCGCGCGATGAAATGCCGGCACCAACGGTGCGCCCTGCCCTCCCGCCGCGACATCACGACTACGAAAATCAGCGATCACATCGATGCCAGACAACTCTGCCAGCAACGCAGGATTATTGGTCTGGCGCGTATAGCCTAACTCTGGACGATGCCGTATGGTCTGGCCATGCACGCCGATGGCACGCACGCTATGCTGATCAACTGACGTCACTTTTTCAAGCAAGGCATTAACACAGGCAGCGTATTGTATGACCAGCATATTAGCGGCCAAAGCCTCTCGATGAATTTCATCTGCACCTGACTGCTGCAATGCCATTACATCAGCCCGTAAGGTGTCTGCAAACGGAATATAAGCACTCGCCAGCAATTGCATGGTGTTGGCTTGCGCAGGGTCTGTGTGCTCTGGCAATACAACCAAAACGCCATCTACGCCGTCCAGACTGGTGCCTGACATTAAACCGATATACAAGTTATTAGTGAGATTTTTCATGGCGGGGAGCAAAGTTAAATTAAGGCATCGACACCGACGCTTTATAGCAGATTATTTATCAGGCTGAAAAAAAAGGCTGAACATGGAGTTCAGCCTTCTATTGTACTTGTAGATCTGCTCGCAACTTCCTGAAGATTTACTTCGATGCGAGTCTCATTGTTGTTGGTGATCCTTGTGGGCGCAACAAGGCAAAGCGATGCGCCATATCGTCCGCCACAGATTTAAAGCGCGGCAAGTCGTTTCCGGCGAGTGGCGGTGCGTTAGGCACACTCACCGACATAGGATCACGTGCTTCGTTATTCACCCGGAATTCATAGTGCAAATGCGGACCAGTTGACCAGCCAGTGGTACCCACATACCCGATCACTTCACCTTGACTGACTTTGCTACCTTTATGGATGCCAGCTGCAAAACGGCTCATGTGTGCATACGCCGTGCTGTAATTAGACCAGTGCTTGATAACGACCAAATTACCGTAACCACCGCTCATGCCTGCTGTCTCCACTACGCCGTCACCGGATGCACGGACAGGTGTACCGACCACAGCAGCAAAGTCCACGCCTTTATGCGCTTTCCATTGACCAGAAATAGGATGCAAGCGCATCGCAAAGCCAGAAGAAATACGGGTAAATTCCAACGGTGATTTTAAGAATGCTTTCTTGAGGGATTTACCATCAAAACTATAGTAACCGCCTGCGCCACCCGCCTCATCAAACCAGACGGATTGGAATAACTTACCGGAGTTGCTGAATTCGCCAGCTAACACGCGACCAGTTCGGATGAACTCACCATTCTGCCAAAAGCTTTCATACACAACGTTAAAATGGTCGCCGCGTTGCAGGTAACGGAAATCCACATTGGTCTCAAACATACTGACGATTTGGGTCGCAATATTGTCAGGGATTTGTGCATCATCGGTGGCGGCAAACAAGGTCGAACGGATATCGCCAGAGCGCATCTCTACTCGTTTTTCTAACTTGGCAGTCGCATCGATAGAGATCAATTTACCAGCTGCATCGCGGGTGATGGTGATGTTGTGAACTGGCTTATCGTTGCTGTCGACCATGGTCGCTTGCAGCCATTCCAGCTCGCCTTCGTCATTGGTCTGAGCACGAATAGATTTACCAGTACGCAACTGCATCACAGAACGGGCAACCGCGTCAGTTTTAATGAATTTAGTCGCCTCATCATCCTCAACGCCTAAGCGCAATAACAAAGAACCCAAACTATCACCACGTAAGACTTTTTCTTCGCGGATAAAATGCTGTTCGTTCTCTTCTAGGGCAGCAACTTGCTCATCTAATTTAGGCAAATCTAATTGCTGAGTGATTTTCTTGACTGGCAAATCGGAGGCATCCGGTGCCATCGGTGCAACACCGACTGCGCCAAAAGCACACACTGCAAAAAACAAACCGCAAAACGAAACAATTCGCGAAGTACGCGTAGTTCCGAATAACAACCTGCTGCCAGAAGTTAATTGATGGAATTTATCTGATAGACGCATGCAATAAGTTAAAATTAATATATTGAGTAATAAATTGATATAAAGAATTGAGTGCAGGAACGATAAAACGTTCAATGCGGAACGATATAAAAAGTAATTCCTAATACCAATTACTGACTATCGTTCCGTCTCATTTTCATACCATTTTCGTATAGTGCCCGAGGCTGAATGCACGAAAAAATCTCGCTGGATTATAGCAAAGCTACCTTGCGAAAAAAACTGATTATGGGTGCAGACCACTCGATCGGCTAGCGGTGTTACAAAAAACTGATGTAGATAAAATCATAATGACCTCCATACAAACTCCCTCTCATTCTTCAAAATCTGCAACATCATCCACGGCCTTACCACTATCAGATGCCGTACAACATGCGCTGGCAGTTGCTAAGCGCGGTGCGGATGAACTGTTAATCGAATCCGAATTTGCGCAAAAATTAGCTCGTAGTGAACAAACTGGCAAGCCTTTACGCATCAAACTTGGCCTTGACCCAACCGCACCAGATTTGCACCTGGGACATACTGTTGTGTTGAATAAGATGCGGCAGTTGCAAGATTTAGGCCACACCGTCATATTTTTGATCGGCGATTTTACGTCGATGATCGGCGACCCTTCTGGACGCAATGCGACGCGCCCACCGTTGACCCGTGAACAAATCGAAGCAAACGCCCAGACTTACTTTAAGCAAGCCAGTCTCGTGCTGGATGCGAGCAAAACAGAGATCCGTTACAACTCTGAATGGTCAGATCCGCTAGGTGCACGTGGCATGATTGAATTGTCATCAAAATACACCGTAGCGCGGATGATGGAACGTGACGATTTCACAAAACGTTTTAAAGCAGGAACGCCCATTTCGGTGCATGAATTTTTATACCCGCTGATGCAGGGTTATGATTCTGTGGCGTTGCGCTCCGATTTGGAACTTGGTGGCACTGACCAAAAATTCAACTTATTAGTTGGTCGTGAATTGCAAAAAGATTATGGACAAGAGCAGCAATGTATTTTGACCATGCCTCTATTAGAGGGTTTGGATGGCATAGAAAAAATGTCGAAATCCAAAAATAATTACATCGCCATCACCGAACCTGCCAACACGATGTTCGCCAAAATCATGAGCATTTCTGACATCATGATGTGGCGCTATTACGAATTATTGTCGTTCTGCTCAATGGAGCAAATTGCAGCCCATAAAAAAGCAGTCGCCGAGGGACAAAACCCACGCGATATTAAAGTCGCGATTGCGCAAGAAATTGTCGCGCGCTTCCATAATAAGCAGGCCGCAGACGACGCGCTGACGGACTTCGTCAACCGCTCCAAAGGTGGCATTCCCGACGATGTGCCAGAAATCGCACTCAGCGGCGCACCGATTGCGATCGCACAACTATTGAAGCAAGCGAATCTCTGCCCCTCCACCTCCGATGCGATGCGTATGATAGATCAGGGCGGCGTGCGTCTGGATGGCGCAGTTGTCAGCGACAAAGCCGTCAAAATTGAGGCGGGTACCTTTGTGCTGCAGGTGGGTAAACGTAAATTTGCCAAAATCACTTTGTCGGCATGATCTGCGGTATTGATTACTTCCGGCATCTTCACCGCATCTATCAAAAAACGACAACATGATCGCATTGCTACAACGCGTTAGTCATGCCAGTGTTGTCGTTGATGGCAACACCATAGGCTCGATTGGCGCAGGTTTGCTGGTGTTGTTGTGCGCAGAACGCGGTGACAGCGAAGCACAAGCCGATGCCTTGCTTAAAAAATTACTGGCCTACCGTGTGTTTTCAGATACTGCTGGCAAGATGAATTTAAGCTTGACCGATACCGCAGGGGACTTGCTGCTGGTGCCACAATTTACATTAGCGGCCGATACCTATTCTGGTACGCGCCCCTCGTTTACTCCGGCCGCATCGCCAGAAGATGGTCGCAGATTATTTGACTACTTTGTCACTCAAGCCAGCACCAAACATAGCCAGATTGCCAAAGTCGCTACCGGACAGTTCGGCGCCGATATGAAGGTCTCGCTGACCAATGATGGCCCTGTCACTTTCTGGCTGCAAACCAAGAAGCCCGCTGTATAGTCAACATTCAGAAGCGTTATTTATGACCGATATTCTCTTGATCCGCCACGGCGAAACCGCCTGGAATGCGATCCGCAAACTACAAGGCCACTTAGACGTTCCGCTCAATGCAGAGGGTACGCGGCAGGCAAAAGCTCTTGCTGCGGAATTACAAAATGAAAAACTGGATGCCATTATTTCCAGCGATCTGCAACGTGCAGTGCAAACCGCCGGAGAAATCGCTCGTCTGCAAGGTATCAGCACACGTATTGATGCTGGTCTGCGCGAACGCTGCTTTGGCGGCTTTGAAGGTTTGTTGTACAGCGATCTGCCACTGCGCTTTCCGGAGGCTTACGCAGTCTGGCAAGCACGTGATCCTGATGCACCGTTTCCACCCGGAGAAAATCAGGGAGAAACCATACGTCAGTTCCACACGCGGGTCATGATACATATCCTGCATTATGCGAAACAATTTGAAGGACAAAAAATCGCTTTGGTGGCGCATGGTGGCGTACTCGAATGCGCCTATCGCGCCGCTAAAAATCTGCCACTAGATGCGCCGCGCGAAGTCACTTTATATAACGCCAGTATTAACCGCTTTCGATACGACCCGACGCTGGCAAACGGTTTGCAATTGATCTCATGGGGTGAGATTGAACATCTGAATCATGATCTCACTGACGAAATTTAACGAGATTGCATCAGAGTTGCAGCTTGAGTTGAAGCTTGAAAAATTCAGAATCGGCTTAAGATACTCAATGCTATTTATGTGCATTGCGAATGCTTAGTCACTAAGGAAACTCCATGGGCCTAGATTTACTCAATTTAAAACAAGCGTCCAATGATTTTGAGAAATCGATGGAGCGTTTGATTGATCAAAATGTAGCGCCTTTAGTTGAGCGCTCAATACAGCAAGTGAGTACGGAATTATCCCAAGTTATCCAGCAAGCCGGCGCGCAGATTGATCGTAATATTGCTGTACTCTCAGAAGAAATTCACAACCAGCGCAGCATGACCAAGGACGATATTAAAGCCTTGATTGATTATTCTACCGAACAAATTGGCGCCGCATTAGATCAGCGCATCCTCGCCATCAAGCATGAGACTTCCACCTTGATCAATGAAAAAGTGGAGATGCTAAAAGCAGAGCTGGAAGATGCTGCAATCACCAGTCGTAAGACCATGTATGTGAACGTAGCGATCTCCATCGGTGCTGCGATTTGCATGGCGATCATCGGTTTGATCTATAAAAAAATCTCGCTGGGCGAACTCAATTTGCTGAACGTGTTCCGCGTCACTTTGCTGTCGTGTGCGACATTTACGCTGGTGCTGTCCGGCTTAAAAGGCTTGCAGCGCTGGCGCGGCATGAGGCGTGCAAAAAAAAGCGTGGCGACGGTGGCCATTTCTTATCTTGGGGTATTGCGACCGAACGGCGCAATGGGATTATTTTTACTCAGCGTAGCATTATTAGCCGGGTGGATGGCGCTATATCATTTCGTCAGGTAATCGCCTGCTAACGCCACAACAATCGCTAATAAAATCCTAAACAAACTGCACTACGCTAACGGCGCTGACTCTCTGCAATATAGCAGAACGAGCGATACGATCATCTACTCCAATGGCAACAGCGATGCCTTAGCAAAAGATGACCGTATCGATGACGTCTATTTATTTACCCGATTTACCCTGCCACACCGCCAGCATATCCGGCGATGCCTGAGCGCGGATGCCGCTGTCTGTCAGAATAGATTCTGTCGAATCCACCATAGCTTTACGAGGCAACACCATGGTCTCGCCAGCGCGCTGATCAAAGTGGATCGTCACAAACTCATCTTTTAAATCGCGTAATAAAGTCACCAAATGACGCAAGCTGCGCACTGGCACGTTATTAATGGAATACACCACGGCACCAAAACGGTTGCTGTAACCCGACGTTAATTTGTGTGGAAAAAATGGCGCGGTAACGACGACTAATTCTTCACGCGCAGCATCAGGCTCATCACCCCGACGTGTCACCAATGGGCTTGCGTTGAACGCAAACGCATTCAACCCATTTGCATTAGAACTGATAAATGTCAGAAACTCAGCAGTAGCGCGCGAGAATGCAATCGGACCATAAATAAAATAAGACGGATAGCCGCCGTTTAAATCGGGGATCAGCAATGGGCGCGAAGCAACTACGGGCAATTGAATCTTCAGCTGCTTGCCACTACGCATGACTGTCAACGGCACCTTGCCATTTTTTGCCAGTTGTTGCACCCGATACTGAAATTGCACCCGCAAATTAGGTCCTAGTTTAACCATCGCCTGATTATCAATCGGTGAATCGCCGATGTGCGTAATAACATCAAACTCCTTCAAAGGATAAGATGCATCGCTTTGCGCAGGACGATGCACAATCGCGCCCTCTACCGTTTTATCTAATTTCAGAAAAATCCGCATCGCTGGATTTTCCAGAGTTTGAATATCATCATGCATTGCTGGTTTGCCGTCATAAACGCCATCACCAATGTCGGCTAAAAACAAATCGATCTCTTCGTTAGGAATGATGTAACCAATATTTTGCGCACCATTGATACCGCTAAATGCCAGCCCTACCATTTTGTCGCCTGCCATGACAGGACCACCGCTGTTACCCGGATTAATTGCAGCATCAATCTGAATGCGCAAACCTGCTGTGGAATAACCATAATTAACAAACTCAATCCGCGACACAATGCCTTTAGTGATCGACAGCGAACTACCACCGATCGGATAACCGTACGCTAATACGGCATCACGGACATCGGGTAAAACGCTAGCACGCGCTGCGGGTGCATGAGTATCAAAAAACGATTCATCATCTAGCTTCAAGATCGCCAGATCAATCCCGCGCGCGATTGCGACTACCGTGGCAGATACTTTGTCACCAGACTGATTCGCCTGGATTTGTACCTGACTGGCATAGCCAACTACATGCGCATTGGTCAGAATTCGCTTGCCTTCAATTACGACACCAGATCCGGTGACCTCTTGCGGTGCGGCTTTACTCCATGGCTTAAATGGATCAGGTCCACGCAGCGTAGAAAAAATCTTTACTACTGAATTCTCCAACATCGCTGGCAATACCGTCGTGGACGGCAGAGTAGACGGCGCCGCTGATTGCACAGCAGGCGACTTTGCTGGGGCAACGATTATTGGCGTGGTTGAGATGGGCGCAGTTCCAGCACCCGGCACATCTGCTCCCGCTGCAAAAGCACAACTGCTAATCGCCGGACTCAGCACAAGCGCAATTGATAAGGCAGCAGAAACCGTCATCAGGCGACTTCTGACAGTGCGACTTTTAACTAAAGGAAAAATTCTAAATTGGATCATGTGCTTGACTATAAAAAGGATCAATCGGAAGACAATTCATACCATCACCACGCGGCGCAGCGAATGCAAAAAAGACTGCGTGAATTGACACAATATACAGGAAACCTCTTCCAAACTTTGCGCAATTGCGAACCGAAACGTAACAATTTATTTCTCGAATAATCGCGGGCTATTCTGGAATCAAAAAACTACGGATCAGCATTCTAAAGGTCAACACGTAGGACTTAAACTTAAGCCAGCTAATATCTTGCGGTAAAAGTATTTTTGTTTTGATGAGTATGTTTGCACATCCCGCCCATAAATTATGGCGCCCATTACACGATGTGATTGGCCGGCTTTAGCGCATTTCACATGTTCAGCACATCCTGCAATATAAATATACTCCTTATTAGTATATTTATATTGTCCATACAATCTTTGGACAATTAAGCATATTTATAAAAAATTAAGGGGAGTATATTAAATGCTAGGTTTTATCAGCAGATAACAATCAACCGATGCCCTTTCGACGATACACGCCAGAGATATCTATTAAGAATATTTAAAGCACTCAAACCTAGTCGCAGAACACACTGGATTGACTGAACTTTATGTTCCAAACCTGCTGTTGTTATTTTATTATTTATCAACTAGCATCACTTATCGCTTGAAAGCCACTGGCTATCCTTGCATACTTGTCGTCCGATCATCGAATTTTGCAGTTGGTCGCATCATCACCAAAATATCTTCAAGCAGCATTTACAGTGCTATCGCAGTAAAGAATTTGTCCAGATTCTACTGAACCACATGTCCACACTACTTAATCAGGAGATCGTATGAAATTGATGCGCCACGCCATAAAAATATCTACCCTCAGCATTTTGCTCAGTGCCGCTTTCGGCTTTAGTGCTCTGCATGCAGCACCGGTCGCGGCCGATACCAGCAAGGATAGCAAAGACAGTAAAGATCAAAAACCAAGCAAACAAGCAAGGCAAGCTACACAAAACTATAAACGCTACTCGATAGAACAGTTTATGGCGACCACCAGTATCAACGGCGCATCGTTTAGCAAGGATGAAAAACAAATACTATTCAACAGCAATGAATCCGGTATTTTTAATGCATACACCATCGCGGTGCAAGGCGGCAAACCGGTAGCATTGACTAAGTCGAGTACCGACAGCACCTACGCGATTAGCTATTTTTATACCGACAACCGTATTCTGTTCACCCGTGACAAAGGCGGTGACGAAAACAACCACGTGTACGTACGCGAGTTAGATGGTTCGGAAAAAGATCTGACACCCGGCGATAAACTCAAAGCGGAATTTGCTGGATGGATCAATGACGGTAGCGGTTTTTATCTTGTCAGCAATGAGCGCGACCCCAAGTACTTCGACATGTATAAATACGATGCAAAAACCTACGCCCGTACCCTGATCTATAAATCGGAAACTGGCATGAATCCAGATAGCATCAGCGACGACGGTAAATGGATTGCGCTTGGCAAAACAAATACTACCTCCGACAGCGATATCTATTTATACAATACCGTCACGCGTGAGACTAAACTGATTACGCCACACCAAGGCGCTGCCGGTCATTACATTGCGAATTTCGATCCGACCTCACAACGGCTGTTTTACGCATCCAATGCAGGCGGCGAATTTACCTCTATCCGCACGTATGATCTAACGAGCGGCATCACGAAAGAACATGAAAAAGCAGATTGGGACATCACCGGTACCAGCTTTTCACAAGACGGACGTTTCCGGATTAGTGTCGTCAATCAAGATGGTAGTACCGTCATCCGCGTAGTCGAAGGCGCGGCAGAAAAACCTGTCGCTCTGCCTAAATTACCAGGTGGTGAAATGCGCGGCACGACGTTCTCTGCCAGCGGCAATCTCATGGCGTTTTATGTGAATGGCGACCGGTCGCCAAATAACTTATACGTCCATGATTTTAAAACCAAGCAAACCCGTCAGTTGACACAAAGCCTGAATAAAGAAATCAACCCGGATGATCTGGTCGAGGCCGAAGTCGTTCGCTTTACGTCCTTCGATGGCACCGTCATCCCTTCGATTTTTTACAAACCTAAAGGCGCCTCTGCCAATGCCAAAGTCCCAGCCATTGTGTATGTACACGGCGGCCCTGGCGGCCAGACTCGGCGCGGTTACAGCTCGCAAATCCAGTATCTGGTCAACCACGGTTATGCCGTCCTCGGCATCAACAATCGCGGCAGCTCTGGCTATGGCAAAAGCTTTAATACCGCCGACGATCGCAAGCACGGACGCGAGCCATTGTGGGATTGTGTCGAAGCCAAAACCTACCTCGCTAGTCTGGGCTATATCGACCCGGCACGCATCGGCATCATGGGCGGCAGTTACGGCGGTTATATGACGCTTGCCGCGCTGGCATTCCGCCCAGAAGCCTTCAAAGTCGGGGTCGATATTTTTGGTGTCAGCAACTGGTTACGCACTTTAGAAAGTATTCCGCCATATTGGGAAGAACAGCGTAAAGCCTTGTATGACGAAATCGGTGATCCGGTCAAAGATAAAGACTTTCTGATCGCCACCTCACCGCTATTCCACGCTAACGAAATCCGCAAACCCTTGATGGTGATCCAAGGTGCTAACGACCCCCGTGTACTCAAAGCAGAAAGCGATGAAATCGTTGACGCCGTAAAAAAGAATAAGGTGCCTGTCGAGTATGTCGTCTTCGCCGATGAAGGCCACGGTTTTAGCAAAAAGAAAAATCAGGCAGAATCCAGCGAAAAGATTCTGCAGTTTTTGGATAAATATTTAATGCCAGTTGGAGGGACAACATCTAAGTAATCAAAAAGGTTTCTGAATCTAGATTCAGGAACCTTTTCCTCCAAAGTCCTATAGTGCTGTTTTCATAGACCATGACATCGATATAAGTTGGCTTCATACAAACCAAATATGAGTGGGCAGAAACCCAAACAATCTCATCCGCGCCTTCGCAAAGGGTTTGACATTTGAGAACGGATTTTTTCTTTAAGAATGAACCCTCACGATTGAGCGCTGCGCTGCTGCTCTCCTTGATAGCTCACGCCCTGCTGTTGAGTATTAGTTTAGGAGGTCAGACATTCGGGCTTCCCGGTTTTAACTTTCCCTGGAAAGAAAAACGTCTGGGAGCTAATGATTTACTCATCCTGCTCGAGCCAGCGCAATCCTCAACATTGACATCTGCTCCGGCACCGAACGAACTATCCACGTCGATGCCAGCCGATGTGAGCAAACCCGCCTTATCAAGCACGACCACATCAACCACGATGCCAGATCATGCGGTTGACCATAGCGAGGTCAACCCTGTGTTGATACCTCCGCCAGAACCCGCGATGACGCCGGTAGTCGTCCCTGCTCCGCATACGGAGCCGGTCATAGCCACACAAAAACAACCCGATCTGCAAGCAACTACAGTACCAATAAGCTCCATAGCGCAAACTGCGACGACTCAAGTTACTAAAACTCCCTCACCCGATAATTCAGACAGCGCATCGTCAAAACAGATCAAACAAGATACGCAAGAGCGAGAACTTGAGCGGATAGCACTTGAGCGTGAGAAGCAAAACACAGAACAATTGAAACAAACAGAACTGATAGCGACCGCTCAGCGAAAAAATAAGCAACAAGAGCAGGTCAGACAGGACTCTGCACGCTCTGCACAAATCGCTGAAAATGAAGCTGCTCAACGGGAACTCGAACGCCAGAAGGTCGAAAGTCAGGAACTTGCCTTGCAGGAGGAATTGCGACGAGAGACACTGCAAAAAGAGCAAACAAAGAAAAACGAACAGGCTCAGCAAGAGGCAGTTCGCCAAGAACTCGCCCGAGCAGATGCATCAAGATTAGAAGCGAGCCGCAAAGTAGTTGCACAACAAGAACAAACCAGACAAGCCCAGCTTGAAGCAGCGCGGCAAGAGCAGTTACGACAAGACGCTGCACGCTCTGAGCAGGCTGCCAGAAACGAAGCCACACGCAAAGAGGCTGAACGCCTTGAAACAGAACGTCTCGAACTTGCACAGCGAGAAAAACTGCGAAGAGAAGCAGCACAAAAAGAATTGGCAAGGCAAACCGAGCAAGCTCAGCAGGACGCGGCTCGGAAAGAACTGGCCCGAGCTGAAACTGCTCGGCTAGAAGCGGCTCGACTAGAAACTGCTCGCAGAGAGTCTGAGCGACAAGATCAGATCAGGCAAAAACAACTCGAAACAGCGCGGCAAGAACAGCTGCAACAAGAAGCTGCACGCACAGAGCAAACTGCTAGAAACGAAGCAGCGCGCAAAGAGACTGAAGGTGCAGCAGCCCAACGTCAGGAACTTGCCCGGCAAGAGAGTTTGCGACGAGAGAGTCTGCAAAAGGAACAGGCAAAACAGGAACGGGCGGAATATGAGGCGACGCGTGAAGAGCGGTTGCGCGCCATAGGGCGGCAACTCAACGAGGAGGCTGCTCAGCGCGATGCCGCTTTGAAAAACCCGTCACGCACGCTGCTGCCCACAGTAAGCAGTCTTCGTCGTGGATGGCTACTCGGACGCGCCGATGCAAACGCCGATCTCGTCCTCTACGCAGAGGCAATGAGCAGGAAGATCGAGAGAAACATGGCCTTTGATATGGTTCGTGAATTAGTAAAACAGCCTCACGTCCAGCCATTAGTGACGGTAGCAATCCGCGCAGATGGCTCCGTAGAAAAGGTAACTTTCGTCGTCTCCAGCGGTGTCGCCGCTATCGACGACGCAATACGAAAAGTCGTAGCCAGCCAGGCGCCCTATCCCGCGTTCTCGCCTGCCCTGGCGCGTCAATACGACGTGATCGAAATTCGCCGTACATGGATATTTGATGTGACGATCCGCCTGCAATAACGGTGAGTTCATTAAAGCCGTGTTCATCATTTGAACTCATCTCAGTCAAATGAATGGAATGTGTCCTAACTTATGTCTTTTCTATTACTCAAATCGAGTCGTAAAATGCCACGAAATTTGGTGGAAAGACAAATAGATTTTCTAAAAGAAGTTGCTAACAATATAGAAAAAGCAGGCAAATTGCTTCAGGATTAAATGCAGTAATCAGTTTCGGAAAGAGCTTGGTAAATACATTAATGGAGCAATCGTTTTGGTGACTTCTTCAGATTTGTAGCGAACCCAATGCTTGCAGATCATATAGGTATAGCGAAGATAGTTTTCTTTGGCCTACCGATCTATATTCGGCACAAAAACAATATACTCCCTATTATTTTTAATGAAATCTCATTATTGACCAATAATTATATGGACAACTAAAATATACTAACTATGAGTATGTATATTTACTTCAACATCAATACCGGGGCAGCCTCACTGCTGACATAGACGAAAATCTGTTGTACGTCAAAAGATCGTAACTGTAGATATTACATTTTGCTACCGTTAAGGTATGCGGAATCTAGCTATACTTCTGCGACTTCATCACATCGTTAGCACGCCTCGTTTGCTCATGATCATCCGCATATCATCTATAACAGTCAGTATAAACAGGCGCATGAAGGAGTAATCCTTGATACGCCTGTTATGTTCAACCCAGATTTTTCAGATCAGCATCATCAACTGATTGATTAGTTTCGATTAGTTTATCGAAACCTGTTCTGGCATGGCGGATGAATGATGATTTAAGATCAGCCAGTCGTTTCCTACTTTTTTATACACGTAGGTATAACGCGCCTGTACTTTGGAGTGCTTGCCATCTTTGGTCAGATCAAAGGTGTAGACTCCGCTATCGATTGCGGAGTCTGCATCTAACAAACGAATCTGGCGATAGTTGATGACGCCCGTTGGCTTAAGCACCAAAAAATGCTCGAAATAATCAGTAATCTCAGCTGGCGTAGTACGCACCTGGTTTGATACGGTCGGTTGCAACATAGCCTTCGGGTGGTAAAGCTTGACGACCTCTGCGGGCTTGCCGGTACCGAGTGCTGCGTTCCAGCGATCAAATAACTTGGAAATTTCTTGCTCTGCCGCATTGGCAGGCGCGACTACCTCGTTACCGTAGACTCTTGGTAGGTCTTTTGCAAACGCAGATGAGCCAACTAACAGTGAAATAGCGAGTAAAAGGGATTTCATATACATCTCCGAAAAGTCATTAAAAGTGTGTCGCAGTTTGTGGTTGCGATGACACACTATGACTTGGCAATAGAATCGCCACATCCGCTTACAGACATAGGCAAAGGTATGCTACTCGGCATATACTATTACGTATGCCAAACACTCCCCACCCGACAGCACACGCCTTGCGCAATCACTACCGCGATCAGCAAGCCAATACTGCCCGTCTGAGGTTGCTATCTGACGCCGGACAGGTGCTGACAACTTCCCCAAATAGCGCAGCTATTCCTGCCATATTGGGCTATGCGCTGGAGTTTTGTGCGTTCGAATCTGGCACGGTCATGGTGGCAGACAATGGTGCGTTGCGGGTTGAGGCGTCTCGCGGTGATGTGCTGCCGGGTGGATTGCGTTTTTCAGCGCAGAGAACACTGGCGGCAGCACTAAAGCTCGACGCAAACCTGATGGTGCGACAAAACAGTGTGAGCCGTATGCTATTGCCCGCCGGAGCGATGGCGAGTCTGGAACTTTTACTGCCACTGCGTGCTGCGGGCAACCCGGTTGGTATTTTGCAATTAGTTAATCGCAAACCCATACCCGTTCCGGTTGAGGCTGACTTACAAGCACTCTCTACGCTGGCCAGTATGCTGGCGCTGGCATTATCGTCGGCACTATCTCTACCAGCAAGTAATTTGCAAGCTAGTAGCAAGCAGAGTAAAGCCTTATCCCAGCAACTCACCCCGCGAGAACGTGAAGTGCTGGTGCTACTGCCTCACGGACTGACAAATGCCGACATCGGCTTACGGCTGGGGATTGCGACAGGCACGGTCAAGGTGCATGTCGAGAGAATTATTCATAAATTAGGACTCAACGACCGCACCCAAGTGGCAGCACGTGCAGTAGAACTTGGCTTTGGCAATTCGGGAGCGACATGAAACACAGCATACAAATCAAGATGTCACAGTGGTGGTCAAATCAACCGCTGCGCTTAAAAGGTTTAGTGGTGATTGCGGTACCGGTGCTGGTGCTGCTGGCGGCGCTGGTATCCGGTTATGTCATGAGTCTTGAAAGCCGGCAAGCGCAACAAGGCATACAACGCACGCTGCAAATTCAGCATGATATTCAGGAGGTGCATACGTTGCTGGCCGAGGCAGCAACCGGTGTGCGGGGTTATTTGCTGACGGGGCAAAGTAATTTTCTGGAGCCCTACCGGATCGCAGAAACCGATCTGCCAAAACCGCTGCAACGCCTGCGACTACAGATCCGTGATCCACAACAAGTCGTTTTGCTTGAACGTGTCGCAGCGTTAGCCGCAAAAAAAAGCGAAGGGCTCCACCATCTGGTTGAGCTAGGCAGCAATACTCCCTCGTCCACCCTGATTCCTATCCTTGTATCAAACAAAATGGTGCTGGACGAGCTGCGTCGTAGTATCGACATCATGCGTACGCGCGAGGAGCTGTTGCTACAACAACGTGAAGAATATGCAGAGCAAGTTCATCAGCGTGCGATGATTGCCACTGCCATTGCAGGTATCGCCGGAGCGTTAGGTGCGCTGCTAGCGGTGCTGTTATTTTCAACCGGTATCGTCCGCCGGGTGCATCGTCTGGCCGACAACGCCGAGCGACTGGCGCGTGGTGCACCGCTGGTACCGGCAGAACCTGCCACAGATGAGCTTGGACAACTCGCTAGCAGACTGGATCATGCGAGTCATTTGCTGGCCACACGCAGTGCCGAGGCGGAAAAAGCCTATCGTGAAGCGGAGCAGGCTAACCACGCAAAAACTGAGTTTCTGTCGCGTACTAGTCATGAATTACGCACGCCATTGAATGCAATTCTCGGCTTTGCTCAATTATTGGAACGTGATCTGCAAGATCCGGCAGCGCGTGACAGCGTGGCGCATATTCTGAAAGGTGGCCGGCACTTGCTCGCGCTTATTAACGAAGTGCTGGATATCGCCCGTATTGAAACGGGGCTAATTGATATCGACCTGCAAGCCGTTGAGGTGGATAACTTGCTGCGAGAAGCGGTAGCGCTGATCACACCGATCGCCGATCAAACCGGCATCAACATTAGCATCAAGCTCAACCAAGACATCGACACAACAAATCCAATAAATCCAATAAATCCAGCAGACCAGCCTAAAAAAATCCATGTTCTGGCCGACCGCAAACGTTTATTGCAAGTGATGCTCAACTTGCTGTCAAATGCAGTAAAGTACAACGAGCACAATGGCAGTGTCAGTCTGCACGTCTTGGTCCAAGGACGCAGAGCACGGATACAAGTCAGCGATACGGGCAAAGGTATTCCCGCCGAATTACAAGAACGTTTATTCACGCCATTTGACCGTCTTGGCGCAGAACATCGTTCCAGCGAAGGTACTGGACTTGGCTTGGCGGTATCGCGCCAAATTGTACGGGCAATGGGTGGCGACATTGAGATGACCAGCAGCCCCGGAAAGGGCAGCACGTTCTGGATTGATTTACCGGCCGCAGACAACATTGCCATCAACCCGGTGACCTTAACACCGGCTCCTATTCAACCCAGATTGCTACGCAGCTGCACGGTGCTATATATAGAAGACCAATCGTCCAATCTGGCACTGGTCGAAATTCTGCTATCACGTCGCAGCAACATCACATTGATCAGCGCCTCATCCGGTTCTGCAGGCCTGGCATTGGCGATATCACACCGTCCCGATCTGATCTTGCTCGATCTGCATTTGCCAGATATGGACGGCGAACAAGTACTCGCCTCTGTCCGCGCAACACCAGCGATGCAGGGAACACCCATAGTGATATTGAGCGCAGATGCATTACCCTCAACGATAACCCACATGATGTCCGCAGGCGCCAATGCGTACTTAACTAAACCACTTGATGTCAGCTTATTTTTTTCGACTCTGGATCGATTACTGTCATGAATATTACCGATTTACTCGTTATGCGCATCCTCATCGTTGACGACAAAATAGAAAATATCAACGTCTTGGAGGACATGCTGGCACGCGAGGGATTTAGTAATGTCGTCAGCACTACCGACTCACGCAGAACCCTGGATCTGGTTACCGCTTTCGATCCCGATCTGATATTACTGGACTTGATGATGCCGGACTTAGACGGCTTTGCGGTGCTGGAGCAATTGGCCAAACGTACACCACCAGATGAATTTCGCCCCGTGATGGTGTTAAGCGCAGATGTCACGCAAGAGGCCAAACGCCGCGCCTTATCGCTAGGCGCCAAAGACTTTCTGACCAAACCCTTTGATCTGATCGAAACTCTGCTACGCATCAGCAATCTATTAGAAACCTGTCTACTGTATAAACGCCTAAAAAATCTGGCGTCAGCAGAAATGCCTTTGCCGACATGGGCAAGGAAAGACGGGTAATAAGAGTTAGGTTATTTGATACTGGTAAAAATTAAATTTAGCCGGCTAAATCGAAGATCATTCTGGAGGAAATTGAATCGTGAAATCAACAGCCTTGCTGACTTTACTCTTTGGTTCTGGCCTGTCGTCAATTGAGATTCCGTTTAAAACTCTATCGAAAGAATCACTGACTTTGATGATTCAAGAAATAGTAGCGAAACGAGCTAGTTCGGTAAGTCACAATCCAAGTCTAAAGATCGTAGAGCTAGAACAGGAAAGCACTATTTATCTAATCACTCAACCTGGTCATTTTGCGCATCCATCAATTTTAAAACGATCTATAAAAAAACTAGAACATGAAAATTGTGTCGAAGTAGCTGGCTTTACGGTGTGCGATCCCGACACAATGGAAGTGTGGATGACACAATTTAGAGAGCAAGATTCTGTAATACGTTCTACGTTCGTCAAGGATTAGTCGATCAAGTTTATTTGCATGATCGCGTCGATATTTAGGCTTATAGATATGCTGGCAATCAAACTCAGAGAATGAAATATTCACATACTCCCCTTTATTTTTAATAAAACTGCCCTATTCTCCAATGATACTATGGACAACTTAAATATACTAGTTACGAGTATATTTAACCCAGATTTTCTATTAGACCGCTACCACTTCGCAAAAAACGCAGAAGGCGTGCGGTCTTCAGAGGGATAGCACCACCGCGATTTGAGTGGGAACGCTACAGCGACAATTGCACCTTTGGCGAACTGCCTGGCGTTGTTGCTCCTCCTAGCAAGATGCAGCTTGCGTCGTCGTCGCGTCTAACCAGTCAGTTCGCCAAAGGCACACTTGTCGCTGTTCAAATGGAAAATCTGGGTTTAAATAAAAAGGAAGCATAGGTAAATATTTTCCTATGCTTCCTTTTGTTTTCGTATTGAATTTATAAAATTATGAGAACTGCGAGAAGTCTGGTTTACGTTTTTGGAAAAATGCCATGAAAGCTTCTTTGGCTTCTGGTGCGGTCAGCATGGTGCGGAAGTGGACGTTTTCTTCGCCCATCTTGGCGATGATGGCTTCTTGTTGATTGCTCTTCATCAGGCGCTTGGTGGCGCGAATGGACGCCGCTGGCAAGGCGACCAATTTAGCAGCTTGCTTTTGGGCGTAGGGCATTAACTCTTCTAGCGGCAAGACTTTATTGACGAAGCCAATTTCGTAAGCTTCTTGTGCGCTAAATGCTTCGCCTAACATCAGTTTTTCTGCTGCGCGCTGGTAGCCAACGATTTGTTGGAAAATCAAGCTGGAAGCGAATTCTGGACACAAGCCCAATTGCGTGAACGGCATAGACAGTTTGGCGTTGTCGGCCAGATACACCATGTCGCAATGCATCAGCAAGGTAGTACCGATGCCGACCGCAGCGCCAGATACCGCAGCAACAACTGGTTTGCTAGTGTGACTTAAGGCATGCATGAACTGATAGACCGGTGGCACGCCCGCGTGCTCGGCGGTGGCGTTCTTCATGAAGTCTTCCAGATCATTGCCTGCAGTAAAAATCTCTGGCCTGCCGCTGATCAAAATAGCGCGCACGGCAGTGTTATCTTCTGCTGCGGTAATTGCGTCTGCCATTGCTTGGTACATCGCGGCAGTAATAGCGTTTTTCTTTTCTGGGCGATTGAATGCAATCGACAAAACGCCATTCTCTATTTGGGTCAAAATATCCATGTGATCTCCTGAGTTTTGATTAAATTTATGGTGTACAGATTATGCTGGAATTTGCTGAATCAAGCTGACTATCCATTTTTAGCTTGATCGATCAATAAAAAACCGCACAGAAAATTTCATATGCGGTTTTTTGTTTTATCAATTAGCGGAAACTTTGAGTAAGTGTAGCGAGCGGCTCAAGGTTTAATCGAGAAGCGCAGGCGTACTTTAGTACGTTGAGCATCGCAGGTTAAAGATCGAGTAGCGCGGTAGCTTAATCAAAGTCTTCCATTTACATGCGTTCGAAAATGCCTGCTGCCCCCATGCCGGTACCAACGCACATCGTCACCATGCCGTACTTCAGATTATTACGATGCAAAGCATGGATCGTGGTCGCAGAACGGATCGCGCCAGTCGCGCCCAACGGATGGCCGAGAGCAATCGCGCCGCCCATAGGATTGACTTTGGCTGGATCGAGACCGAGGTCTTGTACCACTGCCAGAGACTGCGCTGCAAAGGCTTCGTTCAGTTCAAACCAGTCGATCTGATCTTGCGTAATACCAGCGGCACGACATGCTGCAGGAATCGCTTCTTTAGGACCGATACCCATGATTTCTGGTGGTACGCCGCGTACTGCGAAGGACGCGAAACGTGCCAGCGGAGTCAGGTTGAATTGCTTCAAAATCTTTTCACTAACTAAGATCAGTGCGCCAGCACCGTCAGACGTTTGGGAGCTGTTACCCGCAGTCACACTACCTTTGTTTGCGAACACTGGGCGCAGTTTTGCCAAGCCTTCTAAGGATGTATCTGGACGTGCGCCTTCGTCACGGCTGACGGTGCGGGTTTTTAATTCGATCTCGCCAGTCAACAGATTTGGTACGCGGTCAATGATGTCAACCGAGGTAGTTTCTGCATCAAAGTAACCTGCGTTTTGCGCAGCGATGGCACGTTGATGGGATTGCAGGGCAAACGCATCTTGCGCTTCACGCGAGACTTTCCATTGTTGCGCGACCTTCTCTGCAGTCAGACCCATACCGTAGGCCATGCCGACGTTTTCATCTTTCAAAATCGCCATGTTCATGGATGGATTGTTACCCATCATTGGTACCATGGACATCGATTCAACACCGCCTGCGATCATGACATCTGCCTGACCGACGCGGATACGATCTGCCGCCATCGCCACTGCTGTGATACCGGATGCGCAATAACGATTGATGGTGACGCCACCGATGGTGTTTGGCAAACCTGCCAGCAAGATACCCATACGAGCCAGGTTCAGACCTTGCGGACCTTCTGGGAAAGAGCAGCCGATGATGGCGTCTTCTGCCAGTTTTGGATCAAGATTAGGTACTTGGGCAAATGCAGATTGCAATACGCGCACCAGCAAATCGTCAGGACGTGTATTACGGAACATGCCGCGACCAGATTTGCCGATCGGGGTCCGTGTTGCTGAGACGATGTAAGCGTCTTGAAGTTGTTTAGTCATGTTGTGTACTCCGATTATTATTTGCGTATCAGTTACGGACTGGCTTGCCAGTTTGCATCATGCCCATGATCCGCTCTTGCGTTTTTGGATGATTCAACAATTCCATAAACGCTTTGCGCTCCAGGTCGAGCAACCATTGTTCGCTGACCAGACTGCCATTGTCGATGTCGCCGCCGCTGACCACTTCGGCAATCATCTTACCAAGCTTGTAATCATGTGCAGAGATGAAACCGCCATCACGCATATTGATCAATTGCGCAGCGATCGAGGCGATACCGTGACGACCAGTGACTGGCACCAGCTTGCGCATTGGTGCGCGATAGCCTGCATCAAACATAGCGCGTGCTTCGACTTTTGCTATATGCAACAACTCGTAAGCATTGAATACGATCACGTCGTCTTGCGACAGGTAACCCATTTTTTGCGCTTCTAATGCAGACTTAGATACCGCGGCTGTCGCTGCATTGGTGAAATAGTTCTTCAGGAATTGCAGCAAGTCAGTACCTTTGGCATCGGCTGCAGCACGGACTGCGGCTTCTTTCAAACCACCACCGCCTGGTACCAGACCTACACCAACTTCGACCAGACCAATATAGGATTCGATAGAAGCCACGCGTTTCGCTGCGTGCATCATCAGTTCGCAACCACCGCCGAGTGCCAGACCGGCAACTGCAGCGACGACAGGTACATTAGCGTATTTCAAACCTTGATGTGCTTGTTGCAGACGCGAGATCGCTGGCTCGATGGCTTTGACGCCACCAGACATAAACAATGGCAACATCGCTTGCAAATCAGCACCTGCTGAGAAGGCACCGCCTTCGGCTGCATCAGCATTCCAGATTACCAGACCTTTGTAATTCTTCTCGGCTTCGGCAATCGCTTTTTCCATGCCTTCGATTACGCCAGGACCAATCACGTGCATCTTAGTCTTCATGGACAAGATCAGTACGTCATCAGGCTTCTGATCAGTACCCTGGTGCCAGATACGCACGGAGTCATCTTCGAAGAAAGTCGTGCCTGCGGTTGCACCAGTCGGTGCACCAGCGCCCAATACCGGAGCGCGGAAAGCCTGACGGTCATATACCGCTAATGTAGAACGTGGTACATAAGTGCTGCTAGCCGCTGACCAGGAGCCTTCTGCTGTATGTACGCCTGTGCGTCCGTCAAATACCCAAGCTGGCAAGGGTGCGTTACACAATGCTTTACCCGCATCAATATCCTCTTTCACCCAACCAGCAACTTCTTGCCAGCCGGATGCTTGCCATGTCTCGAACGGACCGACATTCCAGCCGAAGCCCCAACGCATTGCGAAATCGATGTCGCGTGCATTGTCGGCAATCGTTGCGCTATGTACAGCGATGTAGTGAAAAGCATCGCGGAAAATCGCCCACAGGAACTGTGCCTGTACATTGGTCGATTCACGCAAGGTCTTCATTTTCTTGACGGGATCTTTTTCTTTCAGCATACGGGCAACAACGTCATCCGCTTTCGCGCCACCAGTCACATATTGTGCTGTGGCGAAATCGAGGCGCTGAATATCTTTGCCTACTTTTTTATAGAAACCTGCGCCAGTTTTGGAACCCAGTGCACCGGCGGCAACCAGTTTCGCTAATACTTCTGGTGTTTTGTAGACAGCAAAAAATGGATCGTCGGACAAATTATCTTGCATCGTTTTGATGACATGACCCATCGTGTCCAGACCTACGACGTCGGCAGTACGGAAAGTACCGGACGAAGCGCGGCCGAGTTTTTTACCGGTCAGATCATCGACGACATCGACGGACAAGCCGAATTTTTCTGCTTCATGAATCGTGGCGAGCATACCGAAAATACCAACACGGTTGGCGATGAAGTTCGGTGTATCTTTGGCGCGTACAACGCCTTTGCCCAATGAGGTAGTCAGGAAACCTTCGAGCTGGTCGATGATTTCTGGACGGGTTGCTACCGTCGGTATTAATTCAACCAGGTGCATGTAGCGCGGTGGGTTGAAGAAATGCACGCCGCAGAAACGGGCTTTTAATTCAGCCTCAAAACCTTCAGACAAGGCCGTAATGGACAGACCAGATGTATTCGATGCGAAGATCGCGTTTGGTGCGATGTAAGGGGACACTTTCTTATACAGATCATGCTTCCAGTCCATGCGCTCAGCAATCGCTTCAATGATCAGGTCGCAACCTTTGAGTAATTCCAGATTGTCTTCGTAATTAGCGACTTCAATCAGGGCTGCGTCATCTTTGTTGCCGAACGGAGCAGGACTCAATTTTTTCAGGTTCTCGATCGCGCGCAAAACGATACCGTTTTTCGGGCCTTCTTTGGCTGGCAGATCAAACAATACGACAGGTACTTTTGCGTTGATGCAGTGCGCAGCAATTTGCGCGCCCATCACACCGGCACCAAGAACGGCGACTTTTTTAACGATGAAATTGGTCATTTTTAACCTCATGTGGAATTCGTAGAACAACGAAAAGCAATTTCTTTGTGCCCTCTCTCAATGACGAGAGAGGCTTAGATCTCACAGGGTGCGCCATGCGCACCATTTGAAATGAAAGAGAGGCGTAAAGGTGTGTATGTTGCACCCCACGCCTGCTCAGTATTTCATCAGAACAAATCAGCTTCGAGCGATAACAGATTTGCAGAACCAGAACGTGCCTGACGGATCAGCATCGCTGTTTCTGGATACAGACGTGCAAAGTAGAAACGAATTGTCGCTAATTTTGCTTTGTAGAAGGTGTCGCCGGAATCTTGTTTTTCCAGAGCGATTTTTGCCATTTGCGCGAAGAAATAGCTGTATACCATATGACCGACAACACGCAGATACGGTACAGCAGCAGCACCGACTTCATCTGGATTCTGGAACGCCTTCATACCGATTTCCATTGTCAACTTAGTGACCTTATCGCCCAGCTCAGCCAACGGAGTAACGAATTCGCTCATTGCTTCATTGGTACCATTGGCTTCAACAAATGCTTGTACTTTTGCACCGAACTTACGCAACTTAGCACCGTTATCACCCAAGACTTTACGACCTAACAAATCCAAAGACTGGATCGTATTAGTGCCTTCGTAAATCATGTTGATACGTGAATCACGTACATATTGCTCCATGCCCCACTCAGCGATAAAACCGTGGCCGCCGTATACCTGCATACATTCAGAGGTGGCTGTCCATGCGTTATCGGTGATGAAGGCTTTGATGATTGGTGTCAGTAATGCGACTTCATCAGCGCATTCTTTGCGGACTTCTTCATCAGGATGATTTAATTCTTTATCCAGCTGCAAAGCGACATAGGCACAAAATGCACGTCCACCCTCTGCGTAGGCTTTGGCGGTGAATAACATACGACGCACATCAGCATGCACGATGATAGGATCGGCTGGTTTGTCTGGTGCTTTTACGCCAGACAAGCTGCGCATTTGCAGACGATCTTTTGCGTAAATCAGCGCATTTTGGTAAGCGATTTCAGTCAAGCCCAGGGATTGCATACCCACACCCAGACGTGCTGCATTCATCATGACGAACATCGCGTTGAGGCCTTTGTTCGGCTGACCGATCAACCAACCTTTTGCGCCGTCCATATTCATCTGGCAAGTTGAGTTGCCATGGATGCCCATTTTTTCTTCGATCGCGCCGCAGAAAATAGGATTACGCGCACCAACGCTGCCATCCGCATTAGGTAAAAATTTAGGCACGATGAACAGAGAAATACCTTTGGAGCCTTCTGGTGCGCCAGGCAAACGTGCCAGCACCAGATGCACGATGTTATCAACCATGTCGTGCTCACCAGCGGAGATAAAAATCTTCGCGCCGGAGATCATGTAGGAGCCATCAGCTTGTGGCTCGGCTTTAGAACGCAACATACCAAGATCAGTGCCGCAATGTGGCTCAGTCAGGCACATTGTTCCAGTCCACTCGCCGCTGATCAGTTTTGGCAAGTACAAATCTTTCTGTTCTTGTGTACCGTGTTCGTGGATACATTCGTATGCGCCGTGTGATAAACCTGGGTACATAGTCCAGGCTTGATTGGCAGAATTCATCATTTCGTAAAATGAATTATTCAGCACCAGTGGCAAGCCTTGGCCGCCGTATTCCGGGTCGCAAGACAATGCTGGCCAGCCAGCTTCTACGTATTGTTTGTAGGCTTCTTTAAAGCCTTTTGGTGTGGTAACAGCGTGCGTTACTTTGTCGTGATGGCAGCCTTCACGATCGCCAGAATGGTTTAATGGGAACAAGACTTGCGAAGTGAATTTGCCACCTTCTTCTAACACTTGATTGATGATATCGGCATCAATTTCTTCGTATTTTGGCAAATGCTTTAGTTCGCCTTCTACGGCTAACAGCTCATGCAGAACGAACTGCATATCACGCAAGGGAGCGACGTATTGACCCATGATTTTCTCCTGAAGACTAAAAAGTAAAACAAAATTAAGACGGCGTTATTACATTCTTTATGACTACTTACCTGGCGACGATTTAAGTGATCGCTTGTTGATCACTTACAAGCCACTTATTGATGGCTTGTTAAATCGAATTAAGCCGTGACAGCTTTTTCCAGTTGCGGCGCATAACATTCAATTAATCTTTCAAACCCTGCTGCGGCTCTTTCTACACTGCCTGGTTTGCGTAAAAACCGTGCGTCGTGGTGTAGCGCCAAAATCAGCCCATACATTTCATACACGATCTGCTCCGGGTCTACGTCTTGATCCAAGTGCCCCAACTGTATTGCCAAAGTCGCGGCACGACGCAATGCGCCTTGCCATGCATGCACCATACCGACCAATTCATCGCGGATGGGACCTTGGCGATCATCGTATTCGGCTGCGCCGCTGATATAGATGCAACCGGAGGCGATTTCAACCGTGACGCGTTTGACCCATAAGGCAAACATGGATTGCAAACGCGGCAGACCACGTTCTTCTTTCATGCTGGGATAAAACACTTCTTGCTCAAAATGATGGTGATACAACTTCAGCACTTCGATCTGCAAATCTTCACGCGAGCCGAAATGAGCAAACACGCCAGACTTGCTCATGTTCATTTTGTCGGCCAGCAAACCTATGGTTAAACCTTCGATACCATCGCGGCTAGCGGCGTCTAAGGCCACATCCAAAATGGCGGCGCGGGTAAGTTCGCCTTTACGCATAAATTTCGATGTCATATTCATATTACATTTTTCGTATTGAAATGATGCACAGACGCACAACTATGATGCAAACATGTGAATTAATCGAACGCTCGTACTATTAAGCACAGCGCACTAAAAGTCAAACTAGAAAACGGCTTTAGAGGAGAGTATCTATTTAGAGGACGACAATTTGGGACTAAACACCTAAGGTAAATCATTGATACTCACCTGGCTCCTAAGTTTTTGGACTTACGAGAATTGCTTGATATTACTGAATAAGGATTTTTTCTGAGGCCAGTATTGAGGCTATATATAAATCAAATATCAAACTAAAGTCTCCCGCCCTTTTTAATTTCTGCTGAAATCGAGTAAACGCCGGTCTCGCTTGGTAGGACGTCCGGTGAGTGTAGCACTCGGTTCGCGGAAATATTTTCTGTCTTGTGCAAGCTTGGCTCGCTGAGCGATGCTGGCATCGGTTTCTTGATACATGCTCTGTGCAACTACAGCGGAGCCACGCGTATCAGATATCCGCAGCACTTGAATAACCCAAATTTGGTCAGCGTGATGAATTTCTAGCAGATCACCAGGCTTGACGTTATGGGCAGGCTTAATACGTTCTTCGTTTTGCAGCACACGTCCTAATTCGACCGCATTGGTGGCGAGGGTACGAGTCTTAAAAAATCTGGCAGCCCATAGCCATTTGTCGATTCTGATACTGTTCATTTGCCCTAAAACTTGTCCCACGATTGTCCCGTTTATATGTGCCTAGTGTGTCGTCAAACTGTCGTCAATTTGTCGTTAATATGCAATTTGGCTGTCTGACCAGTCCGGGTAGAGTCTCATTTTTTCTCTCCTGACCAAGCTCTGACTGTTTACAAAGTCTTGGGTTTAGATCAGAAACATTGTGCATTTTTGTTTTATTGAATGTATTTCACCCCCCACTCAATTACAAGAGATTTGTTGGGCACTGTGAACAGGTTGCACAAAGAAAGTGCAAATGCTGCGCCGCGCATAGACAAATGCTTGTACGGTCGTACAATCCGCAGACCAAGCAATTGCTTTCTAATAAAGATTCCCATGAGCTCATTAGATGATCTAAGCGGAAGAAAACGCGCGATTTTGATTGCTGCGGAGAAGTGTTTTGCAGAGCAAAGCTACCAGGGTGTATCGATACGCGATATTGCTCATGAAGCTGGCGTGCCAGTCGCACTGGTGGGATATTATTTTGGCGCAAAAAATGAGTTGTATCACGCCATCTACGAGCACCATAGCAGCTATATGGCAGAGCGCCTGTCAGAGCTGCGGCTGGCGAAATTACATACCAATCCCGAAGTCGCCTTAAACGCCATTATTGCCGCCTTTATTACTCCGGTGTTAAAACTGAATGAGCAGGATCATGGCGTTAATTTCTCGCGCATTGTGATGCGCGGCGTGGTAGATAGGCATGAGGCGAGCGACCGGATTACCCGTGAGTTTTATGATCCCATGGCAAGAGAATTTATCGCCGCCTTAAGCGGCGCTTTGCCTACGGCATCCAAAGCCACTGTTTTCTGGTGCTATCAATTTGCACTTGGGGCGTTATTGCATCACGTGGTGGATACGCGGATTGAGCGTTTATCAGAAGGATTATGTCCGGCACGTAATGCCGCTGTTGCTGCGCCCTATTTATTGCGATTTATTACTGCCGGGATACAGGCAGCAGCGGGATAAACAAGGGATAGAACACTTAGGTTAAAAGAATGGTTGCGGTGCGACTACGGCGCCATAGTGAACAGGTCGTCTAAGCCGGCAATCAATATACTCCCCCAATTTTTTAATAAATAATGCCAAATGTCCAATGATTAATTGGACGTCTTAAATATACTATATAGGAGTATATTTAATCCTTGATACATTTACGATAAATCAGGAAGACTATTTAACCCAGATTTTCCATTGGAACAGCGACAAGTGTGCCTTTGGCGAACTGACTGGCTAGACGCGACGACGACGCAAGCTGCATCTTGCTAGGAGGAGCAACAACGCCAGGCAGTTTCGCCAAAGGCACACTTGTCGCTCTAGCGTTCCCACTCAAATCGCGGTGGTGCTATCCCTCTGAAGACCGCACGCCGTCTGGGTTTCTGCGAAGTGGTAGCGATCTAATGGAAAATCTGGGTTTATCCAGCTAAGCACCAACAATCCACCCCTCCAGCGCATCAAACCGAGGTAAGCCGAAATCAGCATCACGTCGCTGCCAGCCCCAAGCTGCCAGTACTGCACACAAGGCAGCATCCAGATAGTCACCGCTACCATCCTCCAATAATTGCTGACGGAATTCGCCGCAACCCAGGCGAATCTGCCAGGGCGTATTGCCGGCTTCCAAAGCATCAATTATTTGCGCTCTGGCGTCGCGCCGCTCTGAAGTCTGTTTGCGCTTATCGTCGCTTTTATAAGATGCACGGGTGATACTGCGTGCCACCATGCCAGGATAAGCCTCTAGCGCGATTCTGGCCTCTGCATAGTCGTTGTGTGCAGGGTTTGTAGCGTCACCAGAATAGATGCCGGGCAAGTGCAGTCCTGCACGCAACAAACGTGGTGCACCGGCATGCAACATGTAGGCAACGGGCGGATTAACCCATTTCATCGACGGTGATGAATTGGCAGGAATATCGGTGGCGCGGTGGGCAAATTTATTACCGGCTGGTCGTGCATCGCAAAAAGCTTTGAATAGCGCGCGCATTTCAGCACGAGTAATGCCTTCTAAATGTCGCATCAAATCCACCCAGTTATCAGGCCAAGCCAGATGCTCTATTAGTTCTCGCGGTAAAGAAAAAGGCAAATCAAAGCCAGCCAACCAAGGCCCGGGGCTTTGTAGCCAGACATCAAATTGATCAAAGTCAGACAAAGACGCTAGCGATTGCAGCACCAAGGTCGGCTGCTCATCTCCCCTTGCAGGCTGTAGTTCTGCGGCGGCAATCGTAATTCCTTTGCGCTTGCTCGGTGCAGAGGTAAAGTCAACGCCGTACAGCTTCATGAGGTATAGCCGCCTAGCGTCACAATCCGCATCAGGCTACGATAAACCATATACGCAAAACCGTACCAAGCACGCTTATACCAAGGCTGATTGGCATAGTCCGCCGCGATGATGGCGACGCCATCGGCAATACCCTGCTCCAGATGCGCCGTCAGATTTTCTGTAAAACCAACATCGCGGATCACGACATTGGCTTCTTGATTGACGAATAAACTCAGACCATCAAAATTACTCGACCCGACGGTGGCCCAGTTATGGTCAATCACCGCGACTTTGGCATGCAAAGCCGTTTTACGGCACTCGACAATTTTGACACCGTGCTTCAGTAACTTTGGATAAAAAGAATGTGTCACTGCATCTTGCAAATGGAACTGACCCACGCCTACCAGCAAGGTCACATCAACACCGCGACTGGCGGCAGAGATTAAGGCACTACGGAATTTCCTGCCGGGAGCAAAGTAAGGATTAGCAAGTATCGCGCGCTTTCTGGCGAATCCTAATGCATGTAAATAGGCGCTCTGTATGGTGGCGCGATTACGCAAATTATCCCGTACCACAAAAGTAGCCAACATTGGCTGATGCGAGTTTTCCTGATCCTCGTCATGTAATCGTCTTAATAGTTGAAAGCGCGATTTTAGATTTAAACGTCCCAACCTCATCCATTGGGTTGCCACTTCTAAACGGATATGTTCTACCAAAGCACCAACCACATGCACCGCAAAGTCCCAACGCGGCGATGTCAAAATTTCTCCAGAACCGTGGTCAGCAATTAAGTCATCAATAATATTCAGGCCACCGACAAAAGCGCAACGCTGATCAATCACACAAATTTTTCTGTGGGTACGCGCCAGACCACGTCTGAACCAGGGATTAAAACTGCGACACTCGACCCCTGATTGAATAAAATGATGAACTAAAGCATCTGATTGCCGGCCACCGCTGCCTAACCAGTCAATGATGACTCGTACCATCACGCCACGTTGTGCAGCGCGCACCAAAGCTTGCTGCACACGCATGGCAGTGGGATCATTTACATCGTTTGAGAAGATGTAGGTTTGTAGATAAATTTCTTTTTGCGCCGCGTCTATTTCTTCGACCAGGGAAGAAAAATACTCGGCACCACAACATAGCAAGCGCACCTCATTACCAGAAACAAACTGGAGCTTACGCATGGGTCTTATCAGACGTCAGGTCGAGCAGGAGACTTGAATTTTTTGTTGACTCTGGAGCTATTACAGAGATCAGCTCTAGCGTTGCCACAATCGGTACGTGATCAGATAATTTAGTCCACGGCGCACCAGTCATGACTTGCGCTTTTTCTATTTTAAAACCACGGACATAAACGCGATCCAGACGTAAAAAAGGCAAGCCTGCTGGAAAAGTTCGTCCATGCTGAATACTACTTTTACGCGAAAAAAAAATACTATTGCCTGTCGTTGGAATCACATTATCAAATACTTCTGTCACACCTAAGCCCTGGTACAAACTGGCGCTCAAATGATTTTGCCAATCATTAAAATCACCCGCAATGATCAGCGGTGCGTCAGCCGGCAAACTATGTTTAATCTGATTAATCAGTGCCTGTACCTGACGACGGCGACTCGCTGCAAACAAACCCAGATGAATCACAAAACAATGGATATCGGCACCAGGTGTGCCTATCACTGCGTGCAAAATCCCGCGCTGCTCATAAGCATGATCGGAGACATCATGATTAGTAAAATCAGAAATCGCAAAACGGCTTAGCAACGCGTTTCCGTGGTGCCCGTGTTCATATATTGCGTTCATTCCGTAAGCGGAATGATGCGATTCGCCAGCCAAAAAATCATGTTGAGATTGCTCTGGCCAATGCGCATGTTTCGCTGCATGCAGATCATGCTGACCTTGCACCTCTTGCAAAAATACCAGATCAGCATCCAGCAAATCAATCGCAGCTTTGATGTCATGGATACGTGTGCGTCGTCCAAATGCACTGACGCCCTTGTGAATATTGTAGGTCGCAATCCGTAATTTCATGGGAAAATCAATCAATGATGAACAAAGTAGTAAAGGACAATCATACGAGCGCGTGCATTGCAGGTAACTGCAAAATCGCTTCCGCATTGGAGGAAGAAAAGCAACGATCCGCGGCCTCACGGTATGGCAACCAACAGTATTGCACATGCTCGCGCGGTGCTAGCTGAATTGGGATATTTCGTGGCACACACAGACCAAATACATGCTCGGTGTTTTGCGTCACACCGGGAGCATAACGATGTCGCCAAATCGGGTAAATTTCATAAATATTAGAAATCCTCCAGTCACTCAGTACGATACCAGCCGCACTGGAGTCGATCCCGGTTTCCTCCATCACTTCTCGCTGTGCAGTGAGTAATAAGGGTTCATCCAGACTATCTTTAGAACCAGTAACCGACTGCCAAAAATCGGGCTGGTCGGCACGTTCGATTAGCAAAACATCTAAGTCTTTGGTGTAAATAATGACCAGTACAGATTCAGGAATTTTAACCATGTTATCCAATAAAAAAAGGCGCGGAATACCGCGCCCTGATTATGCCTTATGGATGGCTTGTTTGCTGATCAACACTGTTGATTACCACCGTTGATGATCGCTACTTATGCCTTGATTACCGGTTCAGCGGTACGCAAACGGATATGCAATTCTTTTAATTGCTTTTCATCTACAGCAGACGGTGCTTGCGTCAACAAACATTGCGCACGTTGTGTCTTAGGGAAAGCGATCACGTCACGGATAGATTCTGCACCCGTCATCATCGTCACAATACGATCCAGACCAAACGCCAGGCCACCATGCGGAGGCGCGCCGTATTGCAAGGCATCTAGCAAGAAACCAAACTTGAGTTGCGCTTCTGCGTCGTCAATCTTCAATGCACGGAATACTTTGCTTTGTACATCAGCGCGATGGATGCGGACAGAACCGCCGCCCAATTCCCAGCCATTCAAGACCATATCGTAGGCTTTGGCGATGCACTTGCCCGGATCAGTTTCCATAAAATCTTCATGACCGTCTTTTGGTGCAGTGAAAGGATGGTGCGTCGCAGTCCAACGATCATTTTCTTCATCATGCTCAAACATAGGGAAGTCGATGACCCACAATGGCTTCCAGACGTTTTCAAACAAGCCGTTAGCTTTACCAAATTCACTATGACCGATTTTGACGCGCAAAGCACCGATCGCATCATTCACCACTTTAGCTTTGTCCGCTCCGAAGAAAATCAGATCGCCATCTTGAGCGCCAGTCAATTCTAAAATCTGTGCGATCGCTGCATCATGGATATTTTTAACGATTGGAGACTGCAAACCATCACGGCCTTTGGCTTTTTCATTCACTTTGATGTAAGCCAGACCTTTAGCACCATAGATCGCGACGAACTGCGTGTAAGCATCGATCTCGGAACGTGGCATGTTAGAGCCGCCCGGTACGCGCAAGCCGACTACGCGACCGCCATCCATATTTGCTGCGCCAGAGAAGACTTTAAAATCAACGTCCTTCATTACTGCCGTCAAATCGGTGAATTGCAGCTTAACGCGCATATCTGGTTTGTCAGAACCGTATAGCCCCATCGCTTCAGCAAAATCCATTACCGGGAAAGGATTTGGTAAATCGATATCTAGCGTGTTTTTGAATACCAGACGTATCATGCCCTCAAACATATCGCGGATTTCTTGTTCATTCATGAACGAGGTTTCGCAATCGATCTGGGTAAATTCTGGTTGACGATCAGCACGCAAATCTTCATCGCGGAAGCATTTGGTAATTTGGTAATAGCGATCAAAGTTGGCGACCATCAGCAACTGCTTGAACAATTGCGGTGACTGCGGCAACGCAAAGAAACTACCGGCGTTGACACGAGATGGCACCAAATAATCGCGTGCGCCCTCTGGCGTAGATTTGGTCAACATCGGCGTTTCGATATCGATGAAACCATTCGCATCTAGGAACTTACGCACTTCCATCGTCACTTTATAACGCAGACGCAAATTGTTTTGCATTTGCGGGCGACGCAGATCCAAGACGCGATGTGTCAGGCGAGTTGTTTCAGATAAATTGTCGTCGTCGAGCTGGAACGGTGGTGTAACCGAAGGATTGAGCACTTCAACATTGTGTGCCAGCACTTCGATTTTGCCGGATTTCAAATTAGCATTAACGGTACCGTCAGGACGGCTACGGACTACGCCAGTGATGCGCAGACAGAACTCGTTACGGACTGATTCTGCGGCTTTAAATACGTCGGCGCGATCAGGATCGCAGACAACTTGCACCAGACCTTCGCGGTCACGTAAATCGATAAAAATAACACCGCCGTGATCACGGCGACGATGCACCCAGCCGCACAGGCTAACGGTTTGGCCGAGTAATTCCTCAGTGGTGAGGCCGCAATAGTGAGTACGCATGGACATATTTTCTTACCTGTCTGTTTTAAATTTATACAAAATTACGTTAATTTTTGATACCCAATGACTCTATGATTTTTATCTTGATATGAAATCAAGCGCTAAAAACCCAGCAATATTGCCTTTATTTTTTTTCAACTGGCAGTTGATCGGGAGCGACTACGCCCATTGATACAATATATTTTAGGGCGGCATCAACACTCATATCTAATTCGATTGCATCTGCTTTTGGTACCATCAGAAAAAATCCTGATGTTGGATTTGGCGTAGTCGGCACGTAAATACTAACGTAATCGCCATCCAGATACTGAACGACATCCCCGCCTGGAACTCCAGTGAGAAAACCGATAGTCCACGATCCTTGACGTGGGTACTGTACCAACACGGCCTTACGAAAAGCGTTACCGGAAGACGAAAATAAAGTATCCGAAACCTGCTTAACACTGGAGTAAATCGAATTGACGATAGGAATGCGGTTTAGCAAGCCCTCCCAAATCTTGACCACATAATTGCCAATAAAATTTTGTGTCAGCAAACCCGTGACGAAAATAATTAGCAACGTCAGGATAGTACCTAGGCCCGGAATTTTAAAACCAAACAGTGCTTCTGGCCGCCACTGCTCAGGTAACAGGAGCAATGACTGATCCATTGTGCTGATAATGGCATGCAATACCCATAAGGTAATGGCTAAAGGCACCAATATCAGTAAGCCTGTAATAAAGTATTTACGCATTTATTTGTCTAACAGCCAATGGAATTAAGGTCAATTTAAGGTCGTGACTGAATCAGATGTTTTCGTCCAGTAGTTTCGTCCAGCACGGAGGTTTATCGCAATCAGGATGTGCTAGTAGGCGTAGCAGAAGTCAGATTGCTGGCACTGGTTGGACTATTTGCACTAGTAGTACTCGCCGTAACACTAGTTGCATCGGTTCCGCTGCCCTTGCCAGACTCCGCACTAGCGGAAGAAGGCGCATCCGACTCGGAATTTGCCACTGGCGCAGTTGCTCCACCAGAACCGCCACGAAAATCCGTCACATACCAGCCAGAACCCTTAAGCTGAAAACCAGCAGCCGTTACCTGCTTTTTAAAACTTGATTTGCCACAAGAGGGGCAATTGCTCAGAGGATCGTCAGACATTTTCTGCAATACATCCTTGGCAAAACCACACTCTTCACAGCGATAAGCATAGATAGGCATCTTCGTTCATCCAGAAAACTTGTAAAACCCTGAATTATAAAGGTTTTCCCGGCCTCAATGCCGATCTTATTGAGCAATTTAGGACTTGCACAAAATTGTCTCAGCAAGGCGTAGCGACGAAGACTGTACTACATACCTAAGTTACTAAGCCCCGGAGCTACAACGCTTTGGGGAGGTTTTGCGTAAGTCATACAAGTTATTCACCAAGAATCCAGGCCGAGGTCAGACCAACCTCAGACTGCAGCTTGCCTTGGAGTGAATTGCGGTAACAAAGAACCAACAATCATACTGACCATGCTGACCACAACACCGACCAGTTGCGGAGGCCATAAACCCTCAGGACTTTGAATTTCCAAAAATATCCATGAAGTCAAACCCAGCACTATCGATGCTAAAGCACCTTGGGTGGTAGCACGCTTCCAATACAAACCAAAAGCAAGCGGCACAAAGGCAGCGACCAAAGTCACTTTATAAGCATTTTCAACCATTTTATAGATGCTAGAACCTGTGTTCATTGCAAACAGCGTCACTATCAGCGTGAACACCAACACGACGGAGCGCATCATAAAAAGGAATTGCTTATCCGTTTGCTTGGGGAAAAATGCCTTCAAAATATTTTCAGAGAAAGTGACTGAAGGTGCCAGCAAGGTAGCGCTGGCACAGCTCTTAATTGCAGATAGCAAAGCGCCGAAGAACATCACTTGCGCCAGCATTGGCACTTTGGTCATGATCAGCGTCGGTAAAATCAGTTGTGAATCCTTGTCGATCAAGCTTTCGACCATTTTTGGATCGATCATGGTGGCAGAATAGGCTAAGAACATAGGAATGAAGGCAAAGCAAAAATACAATACGCCGCCCAGAACAGAGGCGTTACCAGCGATTTTTTCATTTTTAGACGAGGCTACCCGTTGAAACACGTCCTGCTGTGGAATAGATCCCAACATCATCGTGATCCATGCAGCAAAGAACCAAAGGGCATCTTTGGCATTGGGTGCAGGCCAAAATTCCAGCTTGCCGGCATTCGCGGCATGCGCAATCACATTACCTGCGCCACCGACCATGCCAGAGACTTCCCAGCCTATGTACAACATGCCAATCACGATAATAATCATCTGTAAAAAATCAGTAATTGCTACCGACCACATACCGCCCATCAAGGTATAAATCAGCACACTGGCAGCGCCGATCATCATGCCCAGATCCATAGAAATTGCACCACCCGACACCACGTTAAATACCAGACCCAATGCCTTAATTTGCGCGGCAACCCAACCGAGATACGACACCACGATACATAAGGTGACCAGGACTTCTACCGTGCGGCCAAACTTATTGCGGTAGTAGTCGCCGATCGTCAGTAAGTTCATACGGTATAACGGACGAGCAAAAAACAGCCCGACAAAAATCAAACACAGCGATGAGCCAAAAGGATCGGCGACGACTCCCCTCAGACCATCTTTCACAAAAGTGGAAGAAATCCCCAGCACCGTTTCTGACCCAAACCAGGTCGCAAATACAGTCGCGGTGACGATGTACATAGGCAGTGCACGGCCAGCCACTGCATAGTCTTTGGAGTTATTCACGTAGCGGGCGGCGTATAAACCGATACCGATTGAGATAATCCAGTACAGAATGACAAACCAGATAAGAGTATTCATGAATGTGCGAGCGAATAAGATGTCAAAAGACACGAAAAAGTGTCAATAAAAATGGCTTGAAAATTTACTGGGAGAATTATAACGGCAAGTTACAAGAGGTTTAACCCAGATGTGCATAAAAACAAAGGGAGTTTGTAACTTAATTGTTGCTGGTAATTTTTTATCTATCCAGAGCAATATGTGCTCTGGGCTAGCTTACTAAGCTTGCTTTGCAGATCAAGATAATCATAGACTTGACTGAAAACCCAAATTTCTTTGTCCATACAATCTGCGCCTCCCGGGCCAATATACCCCGGAAAGGCTTATAAACATTGGAGGTTAAATTTGGGAGATTTCCAAAAACTTTTACCGTGAGGTAAATAAACTCTGGCGCCAGGCAGAGTTTGCTGACATCGATGCAGCAACTTATCGGTATTTTGGAGCGGTAAGGTTTGAAATGATCACGACCTTTTTTACCAGATCATGATTTTTAGAGCGCCCTTTAAATAACTGAGGACGATTGAGTGTATCTGCGTGGCAACTGAAAAATAAGCTGCTCTAGCGAGCCACAGGCTCTTCGACAACAACCTGATTGCGACCGCCCTGTTTTGCCATATACATCGCTGTGTCTGCTCTGGAGAACAATTCCAGTACCGATTCTCCCGGAATATATTGTGTCACGCCGATAGAGACGGAAACACGACGCTGCAGAGCCTCATCCCAGGAATACACTTCTACTTGGGAGCGAATCCGCTCAGACGTATTCAATGCAGGTAACAATGGCGTAGTTGGAAAAATCAGCAAAAATTCCTCGCCACCGTAACGACCAAAGATGTCTCCGGTGCGGATATTCTCTTGCGCTATCTGTGAAAAAGTACGTAGTACCTCATCACCGCCAAGATGACCGAGCTCGTCGTTAATCCGTTTAAAGTGATCTAGATCGATGACCGCCAAGCAAAATGGCGTATTGTTTTCATCCGATAATTGCTTTTGCTCTTCTAGTGCCGCAACGGTATAACGCCGATTAAAACAACCGACAAGATTATCCCTTTGAGCATCCTCCTCAATATTTTTTATTTTACGGCTAGCACGGTGCAATACCCGATGCAGCAACTGCACTTTCCCGGTTAAAAAAACATACGCTGGCAAAGAAACTACCAAGGTAACCAAGTGCATGAATTCCAGCTTTAGAAGAGCAAGATTATGCCAATTGTGATAATGCAAAAACATTACCAAAGCAAAACCGAGCAAGACTGCTGTCGCCAAGATCATCACTTCTTTGTTAGAGATGCGATACATGCCGTAAGCAATCGCAATAAAAGTGAACGGGGTAAAAAGAATATGGGTTGCTGGATCAAGGTAACAGATCACTAACATTGATGCCAAAGCGGTCGTCACGATCGGAAGCTTTAATCGTTTCTCACGAAAATTAAGATGAATTCCCGAGCGGAAAATAAAGTAAAAGCTAGCGAGGAAAATCGCAATCAGGCCCGTCAGGACAACTACAGTAGACTTTTGTACCATGCCCAGGCTATAAAACACCAAGACTCCTGCAAAGTAAAAGGCAATCATAAGACTGGCGATCAGCCATTTTTGACGGGTAGTACGTTTGACTGGCGTCTTTGACGTATCGTTTTGACGACGTCCTGTAGATTCGATCGAAGGCAAGGTTTCGTCAAAATCTATAACAGAATCCATTAATGGAAAATTATCTGTATTAGAAAATGGATTTTTTTTGCGTCCGAATAACATGAATAGAATGAGTTAGATACTTTAAATAGTTCAAAACATGGTAACACGACAAGTGACGTGTTTTTGCTTGAAATCTCTCCCCCAACTCATACACAGAGATAAAGATTGTGAACTTTTGAAGTCTAAGAGAGGCGCAAGACTTGGCTACATAAGACAAAGTGTGTCAAATAAACGTCATATCAACTTCTCTATAAAAAGCTGAGTTTGTCTTTTGCCTTACAGGCAAGGCTTTAACAAGCCTCGATCAAAAAGCAAATTTTGCTTAAAGCAGATTTTCCATTTAAACAACAAATGCCGTCTGCGTTGCTACGAGGTGATAGGAGATTTAATAGAAAATCTAGATTGGAAACACAGATTAAAGCACCCGATAAGCCAGACGGTCTAGCCTGGTTCTGCTCAACCGGCTTAATAATTTACGCACTTCAACCGGGTACATGCTGGTTTTTTCTAGTGAGCGGTAATGGTCGATTGACATAGTGTGCAAAAAAATACTCTGCAGCTCAGCTTCTCTTTGTTTGGCTAATTCATGTTGCGGATCATGGATCAGTAAAGCATTTTCCAGATCCAGGCGAAACGCTCTGGGGTTGAGGTTGTTGCCTGTCATCAGGGTGTAATTCTGATCAATCCAGACACCTTTCAGATGATAGGTATTGTCGCCGTCTTTCCATAAATGCAAATTAAGTTGCCGGTTATTCAGGGCCGTCTGATGTGACTTTGCAAAACGACGCAAATTAGTCTCGTACAGATAAGGTAAAGCAGCAATGATTTTAAACGCCTGATCTGGCGGAATAAAAAAATCATTCGCAGTTTTATCGCCAACGATAATATCAATCTTAACGCCTCGTTTTAAGGCACGATTGATTTCTCTGGTGACCGCTAAAGGAAAATTGAAATAAGGAGTACAAATTGTAATCTGATGCTTGCTTGCAGCGAGCAACTGGCAGATCACTTTATTGAGTGGATTATTTTTACCAACGCCAACTAAAGGCGTCACGCTCAAGCTTGTTGATTCACTTCCCTCTGTCTGGCTATGGTCCTGCGAACTAATGCTGTAACGCGCTTGTTTGAGTTTTTCACGAAAACTACGAATATCACTACGAATGCTTTGCGTTGTCGGAATCTCTGCGATATCCAGCCGATGTACCGCAGAAGCAGATAATAGATGTTCTCGAATAAACAACTGCATACAATTCGCCAGCGCGGTACTTTGCAAAATCAGATAGCGATCATGTCGATATTTATCAAATTTATGCAGGTAAACATTATTCAAACTAGCGCCGCTGTAGATGACGCTATCGTCAATGACGAAACCCTTTAGATGTAAGACACCGAATAATTCTCTGGTCTGAATCGGGACACCATAAATGGGGACATGTGTCGTATGTGCTGATGCAATTTTTTGATACCAACCAGCGTTACCCGCCTGCTCACCTATTTTTTTAGCCTCACCGATCAGCCCGCGCTGCGCTCTATGCCAATCAACCAGCACCGCAATATCAAGTGCAGGGCGAGCTGCTTTTGCTTTATGTAATGCTTCTACAAGCTCGCTACCAGCCTCGTCATTTTGCAGATATAAACTGCAGAGATAAATGCGCTGTTTTGCGGAGGCAATTTGTTTAAGCAACTCCAAGCGAAACTCCAGCGCGCTATGCAAAGTAGTGACTGCATTAGCGTTCAATGGAATGCCGGATAAATGCGCTAAAGGAGAGCGAGGTTTAAAAAAATTCATGATAATTCAGGTAATTGTATTTACAGCACGCAGGTTAATACTGACGCGTCGCTGGCAAGACTTTGCAGACGGATTATCAAGTGACAGAAACGGGTAGCCGCCGCCAGATTTGCCAGCGCTCTTTCCCTTTAAATACATCAATAGAATCGCTGACATCACAATCTTCCACCAACGAAAAATAGGGCGATATCAGCTCTTGCCAAGCCTGGCGCTGGATACTAAACGGTGGGCCTTTAGGTTTTGTATCCTGTAATGCGCTCGGTGTTGCGGCTTTAGCGGCTGATGTTACTGACGTTGCTGATGTTACGTTCGGCACATCTTCAAAAAAGAAGTAGCCTGCCAGTAAGCCGCCCTCTGCCAATAAACTAGCCCAACGTTGCACAATATCTTTGCGTAACCGCGGAGGTAAAGCACAAAAGAACGCGCGCTCATAAATCAGCTGCAACGGACATGCTGGATTAAATTGGAAAAAGTCAGCCTCAAGCACATGTTTGCTCCAGACCCCGATAGCTGCCTGCGCACTTCGCACAGCGACGGGAGAGAAATCAATCGCGGTGACATCCCAATTGGCTTGCGCAAAAAAAGCGGCTTCATAGCCATTACCACAACCCGGGATCAAGGTAACCAATGGCGCCTCTGCAGCCCGGACAAAATCTTGCAAGGCTTGAGGGACGCCGCCTTTATCCCAAGGAGTGAATGCGGTTTCAAAACGCTCATCCCAAAAATGCGTCTCGGCAGAATCTTTACTGGAGAAGTTTTGCATTGTAATAAGCTTAGAGGTATAGCAAATGTAAAACTAATTGCGCTAATAATGCACCTGCAATGGCACCACCACCAAAGTAAATAATAGTACGCAATAATTTATTAGTACTCCGTTGCTCTAGCAGCAGTGCGGCAAGTAGTTCGCTATTCTCACCTTGTGTACCTGCTCGCGTCAGCGCCTGATGTGCAAGTCGTGGCAATTGCGGGAAAATATGGCTGTAACGTGGTGCCTCTGCTTTAAACTTTTCTAACAAACCGCGCCAGCCGATCTGATCACTCATCCAGCGTTCCAAATAGGGTTTGGCGGTTTTCCACAGATCCAGATGGGGATCAAGCTGCCTGCCCAGACCTTCAATATTCAGCAAAGTTTTTTGCAGCAAAACTAATTGCGGCTGTACTTCTACATTAAAGCGGCGAGAAGTTTGGAACAAGCGCAACAAGACCTGACCAAACGAAATATCTTTCAATGGCCGATCAAAAATCGGCTCGCAACAAGCACGTACCGCTGCTTCCAATTCATCGACACGGGTTTCTTTAGGTGCCCAACCAGATTCGATATGTGCCTCTGCAACCCGTTTGTAATCTCGACGGAAGAAAGCCAAAAAATTCTGCGACAAATAATCTTTATCAAAATCATTGAGCGTGCCGACGATACCAAAATCGAGTGCAATATAACGCCCAAAAGTCGCTGGCTCGGTGGAGACTAAAATATTGCCCGGATGCATATCGGCATGGAAAAAACCATCCCGGAAAATCTGAGTGAAGAAGATGGTGACACCATCTCGCGACAGCTTGGACATATCGACGCCGGCCTCAATTAGCTTATCTAATTGAGAAATCGGAATACCCTTCATGCGCTCCATCACGATCACGGAGGAAGAACAATAATCCCAGTACATTTCAGGCACCAGCAGTAAATCGGAGTCAGCAAAATTGCGCCGTAGCTGACTACCGTTTGCGGCTTCCCGCATCAAATCCAATTCATCATGCAAGTATTTATCAAACTCAGCTACGACCTCGCGTGGCTTGAGGCGCTTGCCGTCGGCCCAGAGTTTTTCTAGCCAGCCTGCAGCAATTTGCATCAGCGCGACGTCTTTATCGATAGTGTCCTTCATGCCAGGGCGCAGCACTTTGACGGCAGCTTCTCGCCCGTCTTTGAGTGTCGCGAAATGCACCTGAGCGATGGAGGCAGAAGCCACAGGAATCCGGTCAAAACTGGCAAACAATTGATCAGGATGCGCACCCAGAGACTTGACGATTTGCGCAATTGCCAGATCAGGGTCAAACGACGGTACGCGATCTTGCAATTTGGCGAGTTCGTCTGCAATATCTGGTGGCATCAGATCACGGCGGGTCGATAACACCTGACCAAATTTGACGAAAATCGGCCCTAAGTCTTCTAGTGCTTTACGCAAGCGTTCGCCGCGCGGTGCAGACAAATCACGCCAAAAAAGTAAGGCATTAATCGCTCTGGCAGTGCGCGGCACGGACAAACCTGAAATCGCAATTTCATCAATCCCATAGCGAATTGCGATACGGATGATTTTGAAGAGACGCAAAAACTTAAACAGCATCAACGCAACCTTTCTAATTTTTCTAAGCGCTTGATGAGACGTTCTGCATCATCACGTAACTTATTGATTTCTGTCCCCATCGCGGTAACTGCCGCTGGACGGACTAACATCGGGTTTTCTTCGAGAAAATACTCGGCAAGATTTTCCTGGATTTTTTGATGCGTCTCTTTAGCAGTCTGCATCAGACTGCGTGCGCCAGATACCATGCGGACCGCGGCGATATCTCCAAACAATTTGCTCAGATCATCTTCTGCCTCCCAGCGCAAATGCTGACTTAGATGAGAAATCGTATTAGCAAAGTCGGCATCGCCTTCTATCTTGACATAAGAAAAAGCGCGCTCACGATTTTGGGCGATCAAAGGCAGATCGCTGAGCTGAAGACGGATGGTGACGTTGTTGCGCTCAGCCTGACTAGCAACATCAGCGTCAGCTTTAAGCTCGACCGGATCAGGTGCGAGGGACTCCACCATGCCATCAGAAGTTATTTTTAGGCGGATTGTAAATGCCTGCAAATCGACGCAGGCAATTTTTCCCGCGTGAGGTAATAGCTTGCTCTTAGCCCAGTTTTCCTGTGCCAGCAAATGATTGATGAAGAGAACGATAGGAAGCGTATATGTCATGATCAAATAAAAAAACCGCCCATGGTTGATGGGCGGTTTCCAGTTTAACAGTTTATCCCTGCCGGGAGGTTTGAGATTGATCTACTTAAAGCGATATCAAAGTTGCTGAATCAAAGTTGTTGAATCAAAGCTGCTGAATACCGGCCAATACCCAACCGCCTTGACCGTTTATAGGTTTAGACAAGTTCCAGACTTCATTAAACGCTTCTGCCGGCGCATTAGCTGCCTCTTTGATCATGCCGCTAAACTTGACGCTGGCGAGGTAATCATTGCCCACCGTTTCCAGACCCATTAACTCGGCATCGATCGACACCACATCGGTCACATTCGGGCTAGCGCCACGTTCCTGGATTTGCAGTTTGATTTCTGCATACATCTCAGTAGAGGTGAATTCGCGGATATCGCTGATATCGGCTTTATCCCATGCCGCTTGCAGACGGATAAAGTAGGTTTTTGAGTTACGCAAAAATGCTGGCACATCAAAATCTGCCGGAACGCCCCAAGGTGCAGCGGTCGCAGGTGCTGCCGCGGAACTGTTAAAGGAACTTGTTTGCGTAGCAGGTTCAATACGGGAGCCGATTTCTGGTGTGTTAGAAGGGACTCCTGCATAAGATGGCTGCGAAAACGCCGATGGCACTGCGCTGTTGTTACTAACATTGCCACTATTTCCACTGTTGCGGCGGAACATTCTGATAATAAATATCACTGCAAAAGCCAATAAAGCGATTGTCAGGATGGAACCTAATGCGCCACCTAAAGCACCGCCCAGACCAAAATGCGAGAACATCGCACCCAACAAGGCGCCACCAATCAAGCCGCCTACAATCCCTTTCCAAGGACTAGCTGGCTTTGGCGGAACTGCGCCCGGCGCTGGCGCTGCGGCTGGTGCAGCCGGTTTAGTTTGATTCAAATTACTGCCTGGATTATTAGCTGGTGGCGCAGCCTGGCGCGACACATTACTGGACTGACGTCCAATCGATCCGCCGCCGCCCAAACGCTTAGCATCTGCGTCAGATACGGTCATTGCCAGTGCACCTGCAACCAGCATGATGGAAACGACAGCTTTATTAAAAATCTTGTTCATACCTGCAACTCCTAGAGTTTGATACCAGTGTGGAGAGCGGCCACACCTGCCGTTAAATTAAAATACTGCACGCGATCCAGACCAGCGTCTTGCATCATGCCCTTCAAAGTCTCCTGATCTGGATGCATACGGATCGATTCGGCCAGATAACGATAACTGTCAGCATCATTCGCAATCTTTTGTCCCAACCAAGGCAGCACCTTGAAAGAGTACAGATCGTAAGGCTTTTGCATTACTTCTGGCACTTTAGAAAATTCCAGCACCAGCAATTTGCCGCCCGGCTTCAGCACCCGCTGCATTTCTGCCAATGCCTGATCTTTGTGCGTCATATTCCGCAAACCGAATGCCACACTCACGCGATCAAAGTAATTATCAGGAAAAGGCAATTTTTCTGCGTCACAAAGTAATGTTGGGGTAATCAAGCCTTTATTCAAGAGGCGATCACGACCGACTCGTAACATGGACTCATTGATGTCGGTATGCCAGACCTCGCCTGTCTTGCCCGCTTGCTTGACAAACTCTTTGGCGAGATCACCTGTGCCGCCAGCAATGTCCAGCACTTTGAAGCCCGGCCGCACGCCAGCCTGGGCAATCGTAAAAATTTTCCATGCGCGGTGCAAGCCCGCCGACATCAGGTCATTCATCACATCGTACTTAGCGGCAACTGAGTGAAAAACCTCCGCCACTTTGTGTACTTTTTGATCTTCTTCTACGGTGGTGTATCCGAAATGAGTGGTATTGGTCATGATATTGGCTGATAAGAGATTGTGCGCATAAGTATCTGGATTATAGGGCTCTGCCGGTTTTAGCTCAATGTTGATGACCGCAGGCACTTGCTTGCTTGTCTTGCATAGGAGCATCGCGGCCAGTGTCATCTGGATAACCTGCTACATGCAATCGGGTCATGTAGTCCAGCCAAAGTGATGCCTGGTTTTCGCCCAGCCAATACAGATAATCCCAGCTAAAAATCCCGCTATTGTGGGTGTCGGAGAAATGTGGCTGTACCGCGTAATTGCCAACGGGCTCAAGCGCCGTCAACGTCACGTCGCGCTTGCCGGTTTGTAGGGTCTCTTGCCCGACGCCATGGCCGCGTACTTCAGCGGAAGGCGAATACACCCTTAGCAATTCAAATGGCAAGGTAAATTCTTTGCCATCGTCAAAATGAACCTCCAACACGCGTGATTGAGTACGTACATTTAATGCCGTAGGGATTGGTGTCGGGATACTTTGTTTGGAGCCTGTCATGATGTTCCTGCTGTGCTGGCTGCTATGTTGATGGTTGATATTGAGCAATTAAAGTATTGCGCGGCATTAGTGCTGCTTGCTTATTTGACAGTCACTTGCCGGTCAGCTTAACGAGCACTTAAGACAAACACCATATTCCCAGGCGCACAACACTTTAAGTAATACTCCCACTATGTATATTTAATTGTCCGTATAATCATTGGACAATACGGCAATATTTATAAAAATGAGGGGGGTATATGTTAAATCGCTGTAAGTCCACGCGCAATACCGGCAATTGTACCTTTGGCGAACTGTCTGGTGTTGTTCCGGTGGAAATTCTGAATTACTCTCTTAATTACACCCTTGATTAATTTTCGCTGTTTTGGGATAAACGATTAATAATCGCGGCCTTCAATCCGGGCAATAAAGCCTGTCTGGCGCTAATGATCAGCAGAGCTGATTCGTCCTGCGCATCGGCGGTCACTTTTGCCTGCGCCCATACCGGATTCGGAAAATGCAAATCGTCGGTATAACGCGGAATAATATGCCAATGCAAATGCGGCACCATATTGCCAAAGCTGGCTAAGTTGATTTTATGTGGCTGCATTACCTCACGGATAGCCCGCTCGACATGCCAGACGGCTTCCATCACTTCATTGCGTTCTGCTGCCGGCAAATCCGTCATTTCTTTGATATGGTCATTCCACACCACGCGACAAAAACCCGGGTAATTGGCATCATCTACCAGCAATACTCGCCACCGCTGACTGGCAAAAATCACCTCCCCAGTTTGAGGATCGCACAACTCGCATGCTGGCGCTTCGGTCAACTTACTCATCAAATTATTCTTCAGCTCGCTGGTCAAATTCACCATCAGACCAACACCCGTTCTATACCGCCGTTGTTGGCGCGTGCCACATAATCTGGCAACCAGTTTTCGCCCAAAACATGTTTGGCCATTTCGACCACGATGTAGTCTGCGGTCGTGCCCGAGTCTTCATCGTAGCGGGTTAAGCCTTGCAAACAGGCTGGGCAAGAGGTCAGGATTTTCACATCACCAGCAAAACCATCGGCGCGCAATTTATCCGCACCTTTGAGCATTTCTTCTTCTTTACGGAAACGGATTTGCGTCGAAATATCCGGCCGCGATACTGCCAGCGTACCAGCCTCGCCACAGCAACGGTCGTTCTTTTCAATCTTTACATTATCGATTGTCGTAATCAGCGCGTTCACGGTTTTAAGCGGATCTTGTAGCTTCATCGGCGTATGGCAAGGGTCGTGGTACATGTAGCGCGTGCCATTGACACCTTCTAGCTTCATCCCTTTTTCCAACAAAAATTCATGAATGTCAATAATGCGGCAGCCCGGGAAAATTTTTTCAAACTGGTAGGTCGCCAGTTGGTCATAGCAAGTGCCACAAGAAACCACCACAGTTTTAATATCGAGGTAATTCAGCGTGTTTGCCATCCGGTGGAAAAGGACGCGGTTGTCTGTGATCATCTTTTCGGCTTTGTCGAATTGCCCGGCACTGCGTTGCGGATAACCGCAACACAAATAACCCGGTGGCAATACAGTTTGGACACCGACATTCCACAACATCGCCTGGGTCGCCAGACCTACCTGCGAGAACAGGCGCTCCGATCCGCAGCCGGGGAAATAAAATACCGCCTCAGTATCTGCCGTCGTAGTTTTGGGGTCGCGAATAATCGGGATGATTTTATCGTCCTCAATATCCAATAAAGCCCGCGCCGTTTTCTTCGGCAAATTGCCTGGCATTTTCTTATTAATAAAGTGAATCACCTGCTCTTTCATCGCAGGCTTGCCCAAGGATGCCGGCGGTGCTTTAGTCTGTTTTTTCGCTAATTGCTTGAGCACGGTATTACCCAAGCGTTGCGCCGCAACACCCCAGCCAAAAATCACCTGACGGGCAGCTTTAATCGTCGCAGGATCTTTCGCGTTGAGGAAAAACATTGCTGATGCTGTGCCCGGATTGAAGGATTTTTTGTCCATCTTCCGCAGTAAATTGCGCATATTCATCGAGACATCGCCAAAGTCGATATCGACCGGACACGGCGTCAGACATTTATGGCAGACCGTGCAATGGTCGGCTACATCTTCAAATTCTTCCCAGTGCTTAATCGAGATACCGCGACGGGTCTGCTCTTCATACAAAAAGGCTTCGACCAGCAGGGATGTTGCCAGAATTTTGTTACGTGGTGAGTACAGCAAATTCGCCCGCGGCACGTGGGTAGCGCACACCGGTTTGCACTTACCGCAACGCAGACAATCTTTTACGCTATTGGCAATGGCACCGATATCGCTCTGCTGCATAATCAGCGACTCGTGTCCCATCAATCCGAAGGACGGCGTGTACGCATTGCGCAGGTCGGCGGCGAACTCCGGCAGGTTCAGCAATTTTCCTTTATTAAAGCGCCCTTCCGGATCGATCCGTAATTTGTACGAGCGGAAATCCTTGATCTCATCTTCCGTCAAGAACTCTAGCTTGGTGATGCCGATACCGTGTTCGCCGGAGATCACGCCATTCAACGAACGCGCCAGCACCATGATGCGGGCAACAGCATGATGCGCCACTTGCAGCATCTCGTAATCGTCGGAATTAACAGGTAAATTGGTATGCACATTGCCGTCGCCCGCATGCATGTGCAAAGCAACGAAGACACGGCTGCGCAAGATTTTTTTATGAATCGCGGTGCACTCATCCAAGATCAATTTAAACGCGCTACCATTAAAAATCTGACGCAGATGCGCTCGGATTTCTTGCTTCCAAGAGACGCGAATCGTCCGGTCTTGCACAATACTAAATACCGTCGCATCAGTTTGTACTTGCAGGCGCTCATCAAAGACGAAGGCGAGTTTGTCTAGTTCCAGTGCAACCAGTTCATCCCGTGCATCACGCAAGGGTTTGTCGAGCTGGGTTAATAAATACGTCCAACGTGCGTGCGTGGCAGCGAGCAAACTCTTGGCTTGTAATACGCGATCTTCCAGTAATTCGTTGGCAGAAATATCGTCACCATCGGCATCTTCGCTTTTACCCAACGGTAGATTACCTTTGACGAAAAACGCCTGCAATTGCTCCAGCATCGCCAACTTATTCTGGATCGATAATTCAATATTGATGCGTTCAATACCATCGGTATATTCGCCCATACGATCCAGTGGAATAACCACGTCTTCGTTGATTTTAAAGGCGTTGGTATGCTTAGAAATCGCCGCCGTTTTGGCGCGATCAAGCCAGAATTTTTTGCGCGCTTCCGGACTCACTGCGACGAAACCTTCACCCACACGGGTGTTCGCCATACGTACTACTTCGGATGCAGCCTGTGCTACAGCGTTTTCATCATCGCCGACGATATCGCCAAACAAGGCCATCTTGGGCAACACGCCACGTTTGGATTTGGTGGTGTAACCAACGGCGCGCAAGTAGCGCTCGTCCAGATGTTCTAAGCCAGCCAGACGCAGAGTCGAGAAATTCTCGCCTCCCTTTTTTGGCAAGCCATCCAGATAATCTTTGATCTCGACAATACTCGGAATCGCGTCCCGTGCCTGACCGAAAAACTCCAGACAAACGGTGCGGGTAAATTTAGGCATCTTATGCAAAATCCAGCGCGCCGACGTGATCAGACCGTCGCAGCCTTCTTTTTGTACACCAGGCAAACCCGCCAGAAATTTATCGGTCACATCTTTGCCTAAACCCTCTTTGCGGAAGGTGCGACCAGGGATATCTAATTGCTCGGTTTTAAACGGCGTCTTTTCGCCGGGATGCGACCATTCCAGTTTGAACTTAGCTACTGCAACATCGTGAATCTTGCCAAGATTGTGTTCTAGTCGCGTGACTTCCAACCAATCGCCGTTGGGGTCGACCATTTTCCAAGAGGCCAGATTATCCAGCGCTGTGCCCCATAAAACCGCTTTTTTACCGCCTGCATTCATGGCGACATTGCCGCCTACGCAGGAGGCTTCTGCCGAGGTCGGATCAACTGCGAATACAAAACCAGCTTTGTCAGCGGCATCCGAGACCCGCTTGGTCACGACGCCGGCACCGGAATAAATAGTGGCGTATTCACGATCAACACCAGGCAACATCGTCATTTCGACCGCGCCTAATTGCTCTAATTTTTCGGTATTGATCACCGCTGACAATGGCGTGAGCGGAATCGCACCGCCTGTATAGCCGGTGCCACCGCCACGCGGAATGATGGTCAGACCCAGCGTGATACAGCATTTGACCAGCCCCGCCATCTCATCTTCGGTATCTGGCGTGAGCACAACAAACGGGTATTCCACGCGCCAGTCGGTGGCGTCGGTGACGTGCGAGACACGCGACAAACCATCAAATTTGATATTGTCTTTTGCGGTGTATTTTGCCAACAGCTTATTGGAACGCTTGCGCAAGTCGTAGGTATCGCGGAATTCTTTGGCGAATTGGGCGACAGCTTTGCGCGCTGCCTGCACCAAAATTTCTACGCTGTTGCTGCGCTCGCCGTCGTCATCATTAATCGTGCTGAGGCGACGCTTTTCCACTTCCGCCAGACGGTGATTTAGCGCATCGATCAGGGCTTGGCGACGCTTAGGATTGTCCAGCATGTCGTCTTGCAAATACGGATTGCGGCGCACCACCCAGATATCGCCCAGCACTTCATAGAGCATACGGGCAGAACGTCCTGTTTGGCGCTTACCACGCAGCTTGTCCAGCAAATCCCAGGCATCTTCGCCCAACAGGCGGATCACAATTTCGCGATCTGAAAAGGACGTGTAGTTATAAGGAATTTCGCGCACGCGGGTAGGCGTAGCGCCCGGAGCGAGGTCAGAAAGTAGAGCTTGAATTTGTGCTGGAGCGTTCATCAGTGGGATCTTTTGGACTGATCAAGGGCGGCAAAGTGAAACATCGATTTGCATTACATGCGTATCAATTGCGTATCACATGGGCATCACATAAAAATTATGTGCAAGCCCGGCCGCCAGATTTAAATATGCTAGGAAATTACAAACCATTCTAGCCTATTGCGGCGCACCACGCGGTAACAGCCTTACGCTTAATACGCCTTACCAGCCATACAAACTGAGGAATATTTTGATTTTTCCTAAGATTATTTGGCGAAGAGTTATTGAAAGATTTTTAAAAATAAAGGGAGTATGTTGGAAAATACCACCTAATGTCCAACAAACATATGGACATAATAATATACACATAGCAGTATATTATTTCGCCTTAGACAATGGGATTGAACTGGTATTGAAATTGGTATCGAACCAAATTATTGTGAGACAGGAGGATTTTTATGCCAACAAATCTGCCAGTCCACGCCAGAAACCATCCGGAACATTGAGCAATAGCCAGGTCATTAGTAGGTAACGCAAAAATTTACCGATGGCCATGTACATCACGCTGGGCCAAAAAGGGAGTTTGAGCCACCCGGCCAAGGTGCAGATCGGATCGCCAATCCCTGGCAACCAGGCAAGTAACATCGTCTTAGCACCGAAGCGCCGGAGCCAGCGAAACCAAGTGGTATCGCGTTCCGCGGCAAACGCTTTTTTAGCGTAATAGCCCATCCAATAATCGACCACGCCACCCAAGGTATTGCCGACGGTGGCGACAAACATTACCGCCCAATATAAATTGGGATTCGCCTTAATCACGGCAAAAACAGCCGGCTCTGATCCCAGAGGTAATAAAGTAGCGGAGATAAAGCTAATCAAAAATACCGAAGTCAACCCGACTTCTGGCAGTGCCAATAAATTTAATAAACCATGAATCGCTGCCTCTATCATACTAATCCGATGCTGTTGTGATGCTGCTGTAGTTGGGTGATGGTGCGTCATGCTGCTTAAACAGCGCTCTTGTCGCGTTCTTATAGTGTCTTAAATATGGCATCCATTATAATGACATGCTATTTGCTATCGTTTTTGTACGCTATTTGCATGATTTCTATGCTTTTTTACTACCCCGACTAAGTCAAATCACCTCCAACACCACCTCCATGACGACCGATTATCTTAAAAAAATCCTGACAGCCCGCGTCTATGACGTGGCATTTGAAACACCGCTGGAATTTGCCCCTAGCTTGTCAGCTCGCATGGAAAACCGAATTTTGTTTAAACGCGAAGATATGCAAAGTGTCTTCAGCTTTAAGATACGCGGTGCGTACAACAAAATGGCACATTTGACCGCAGCACAATTAAAACGTGGGGTGATTTGTGCGTCTGCTGGCAATCATGCGCAGGGTGTTGCGATGTCTGCCGCCAAGCTCAATTGCAAAGCGGTGATCGTGATGCCAACCACCACGCCACCGGTGAAGATAGATGCAGTGCGTACATTTGGCGGCAGCAATGTTGACATCGTCTTACATGGCGATTCTTATAGCGATGCTTATGCGCAAGCGGTTTTATTGGAAAAGAAGCAGAAACTGACCTTCGTTCATCCATTTGATGACCCTGATGTCATCGCCGGCCAAGGTACGGTAGGAATGGAAATTTTGCGCCAACATGCACAGCCTATCCATGCAATTTTTGTCGCAATTGGCGGCGGCGGCTTGATTTCTGGCGTTGCAGCCTATGTCAAAGCCGTGCGCCCGGACATCAAAGTCATCGGGGTGCAATCGGTTGATTCCGACGCCATGGCACGCAGCGTCAAAGCCGGTCGACGCATTACTTTAAACGACGTTGGCCTGTTCTCCGACGGCACAGCCGTCAAATTAGTCGGCGAAGAAACTTTCCGTATCACCAAAGAGCTGGTCGATGACATCATCCTGGTCGATACTGACGCAATCTGCGCGGCGATCAAGGACGTATTTCAAGACACACGCAGTATTTTAGAGCCCGCCGGTGCCTTAGCCGTTGCTGGCTGCAAAGCGTATATTGAACGCGCCAAAGCGAGCAAAAAACCGCTGAAGAATGAAACTTTAGTCACTATCGCTTGCGGCGCGAATATGAACTTCGACCGCCTGCGTTTTGTGGCAGAACGCGCTGAAGTCGGTGAAGCGCGCGAAGCTGTATTCGCAGTGACGATCCCGGAAGAACGCGGTAGTTTCCGCCGTTTTTGCGAACTGGTCGGCGCACGCAATGTGACGGAATTCAACTACCGTATCAGCGATCAAAAAGCCGCGCATATTTTTGTCGGCATCCAAGTCAGTAACCGGGACGATTCCAGCAAAATCGCCAAGAATTTTGTCAAACATGGTTTTCCTACGCTCGATCTGACACATGATGAATTAGCGAAGCTGCATATTCGTCATCTGGTCGGCGGCAAAAGTGCGCTGGCGGAGAATGAATTACTGTACCGCTTTGAATTTCCAGAGCGTCCGGGTGCATTAATGCGCTTTTTAAATAGCATGGCACCGAACTGGAATATCAGCTTATTCCACTACCGTAACCATGGCGCGGATTACGGACGAACTTTAGTCGGTTTGCAGGTTCCAAAGAAGGAGATGAAGGCATTCAAAGAATTCCTCAACTCGCTGGGCTACCGCTATTGGGATGAAAGCAGTAACCCAGCCTACCAGTTGTTTTTGGGTTAATTTAACGATCTATATTGATACCAACGTGATGCCAACGTTACAAAATTTGATGCTATGACAGAACCAAAACCAGACTCCAAGCAAAATTTACCGATCAATCCAGCACCGGACTCCCCCGAGCAATCATTGTTGGGCAAGCCTGCGACATATCAGTCGGATTACGACGCTAGTTTGCTTTTCCCCATTGCGCGCGCTGGCAAGCGGGAAGAAATTGGCATTCATAACAACACATTGCCCTTTTTTGGTCTGGATATCTGGAATGCTTATGAAGTCTCGTGGCTCAATTTGCGTGGCAAACCCCAAGTGGCAATTGCCACCATCAGCGTGCCGGCAGACTCGCCCAATATTGTTGAATCCAAATCCTTTAAGCTCTATCTCAACTCATTCAATCAAACCAAGTTAGCAGGTGCAGACGCTTTAATCAGTTTGCTACAAGCCGATTTGTCTGCCGGTTTTGGTGCGCCGGTGCATGTCACACTGACCTTGGCAGAACAGTTTGGACAATTAAAGATGCTGGAGTTGGAAGGTAGTTTGCTGGACAGGTTAGATATTGAGGTCAGCAGCTACACACCGAATCCATCTTTGCTCAAAGCCAATCAAGAATCTGTTCCCGTGGAAGAAACCTTAGTCTCTCATCTGCTCAAATCAAATTGTCTGGTGACCGGACAACCGGATTGGGGCAGCGTACAAATCCGCTATGTAGGACCACAAATCGAGCAGGAGAGTCTGCTGCAATATCTAATCGGATTTCGCGACCATAACGAATTCCACGAACAATGTGTAGAGCGCATCTTCTGCGACATCATGCAGCATTGCAAACCGCAAAAATTATCGGTCTATGCGCGCTATACCCGACGCGGCGGACTAGATATTAATCCATGGCGTAGCAATTTCAGCACAGGTCAAAAGCCTCCCAACGCAAGGAATGCACGTCAGTAATTGATGCCAGTAAGGTACTCCAATAATGCTTATTCTTAAGGCATATCAATAATTTTTAACCTTAATTTTCTCACTATGTTGAACTCTATTTTTAAAAAAACTAGCCTTTTTCTTTACTTCAGTATTGCGGGCATCTGCGCAAGTGCTCCAGCAATAGCGTCAGAAACGCCAGACGTGCTACCAACAGACGTTGCGGCAACAATGCCAGCGCCGAAATCAGCAGAAGATATGAGCTGGTGGCAACGATTTAAATCTGACTCGGAAGCCAAAGCACATAAAATAATGGACGAGGGAGATTTATCCATTATGCTTTCCGGCTACGCACATCATGGTCGGGGCACTTATAAACGTGAGCGAATTGCCGAATTAAACGAAGATGCTTGGGGTATGGGTTTTAGCAAGCAAATCCGGGATGCTAAAGATAATGAAGAATCTTTGTATGCGCTAGGCATTACCGACTCTCATTACAAACCACAATTGATGGCAGGCTATGCTTACCAATGGATGAAACCTCTGGGGCCGCTTGAGGCGGGGCTTGGATACACAACACTGTTGATCAGTCGTGCTGACTACTTTCACCATTTTCCATTCCCTATCGTATTGCCAGTAGCATCAATCGGCACAAGAAGCAGCAAAGTCATGGCCGCTTATGTGCCGCGCCTGTCAAAAAATAAGGGAAATGGCGATGTACTGTTGGTATTCGTCCGATTTGATCTTAAGTAGTTGTGACACTGCCGTGCATCGGTTACATTAGCCAATAATTAATATTTCAGCCTCAGCCATATTGTTGTGAGTTCCATAGCCAAGTTAAGCAGTACGAAAAATGACATTGCTAATAGTAATGATTGGCAAGCTGCGCTGTTAGAACATCATCCAGACGCGATTTACGTGTTTATTGATGAGATATTGGTCTATACCAACATCGCTGGTATCACTTTATTGAAAGCAGAATCCGCTACGCAAGTTCTGGGTAAAAAGGCAAGCGAGTTTTTATTGCTACCAGTTGAACTCAGCGGTGCATCTCTGTCTGCGTCCTCCTCTGAAACTCAGTCTTTAAGTCACTTGCTAGATCAACAGCTAGTACTACAAGCAGATTGCGCTACGCAAATATGTCAGTGTAGACAAATGGATGGCGAATATCGACAGATAGATGTATGTGGCGCGTATTTTTCATATCAATCCAAAGCCGCAATACAACTGGTGGTGCGAGAAAATAAAAACGTCTCCACATCGGATTTAGCAACATCTGATTCAAACACCCTCAAGTATGTAACCAGACACAAATCTAGTCGTGTTCATGAAGCTTTACATCACGAGAAAGAAATCCTCGAAATGATTGCTCTGGACAAACCGCTTGCACATATTTTGCAAGATGTTTGTGATCGCATGGAACGCTTGCTGGATAATGAAGCACTATGCGCCATCATGATGTTTGATGAGCGTAATCAAAGCTTGCAGCTGGGCGCAGCGCCATCACTGCCCGCAGAATTTTGCGTCTCCATAGAATCACTTCCGATTGGTTTGCGTAACGGATCGGGCCCGGCGGCAATCCACCACAACAGAATTATTGTGGTGGACGATATCGCACATAATCAGCTTTGGGAGCACGGTCGGAAACTAGCGCTTAAGCATGGCTTGCGCTCTTGCTGGTCAGTGCCAATTACTACTGCGTTTAATGTGGTACTTGGAACGGTAGATATTTACCACCACACCAAACGTAGCCCTAGTGAGGATGAGCAAGCATTAATCAAAGATGCGACCGATCTGATTGCTTTAGCAATCGACAAAAAAAACATGGAGCAAAGTCTAGAAGAAAGCGAACAGCGCTACCGCTCTGTCGTCACTAATCTGACTGAAGGTATTATGGTGGTTGCTCCTGGCGGACAAATTCTGACCTGCAATCCCAGCGCCATGCGAATTTTAAAAATCAATTCGAATGATGCGCAAAATGCCGGTCGTCGTCATCGCTACTTCAAGCGCATTATCAATGAAGATGGCACAGAACAAAAAATGGGAGACGATTTAGTCTCCAAGGTGTTTCGTACCAATATACCCATCCTGAATTTATCTATAGGGCTGGAACTGCGTGACCGTTCTATTGCCTGGTTAGTCGTGAATGTTTTACCGATCAGTCAAATCAGTAGTAAAGCGACGACTGCCGTCCTAATCTCATTTACGGATACCACAGAGGTCAGAGAAACTCAGCGCCAGTTGCAATATATTGCGTCCCACGATGCACTGACGGGCTTGCCGAACCGGCATCAACTCCATCAGCGTTTGCAGCATGCTTTGTTTAACGCGAGGCATAACCAGCATAAAGTCGCTGTATTATTTCTGGACTTGGATCGCTTTAAAAATGTGAATGACACTGCCGGACATGCGGCTGGCGATAATCTATTGAAAGATGTAGCGACCAGACTTAACTCGTGTATCCGCACTACCGACATGCTAACCCGCTTGGGTGGCGATGAATTTGTGATTGTGGCAGAAGCTTTTGATACCGCTTTGCATTTAAAAGAGCTGGCTGAGCGCGTACTCGCGCAAATGCGTGAGCCGTTCTTGATCGATGGTAACGAATACCACCTTGGTACATCAATCGGCATTAGCATTTTCCCTCATGACGCAGACGACGCACCGACCTTGCTGCGCAGCGCAGATTCCGCCATGTATTACGCCAAGGAACTAGGACGGAATAACTACCAGTTCTTCACCACCGAATTGAATGTCCGCGCCCAGCATCGTTATACCTTAGAGAAAAACTTACGTCGCGCCCTGATCGAGGAAGAATTTTTGGTATATTACCAGCCAAAAGTCTGCTTGAGCACCTCACGCATACTGGGTGCAGAGGCACTGATACGCTGGCAAATGCCAGAATCTGGCTTAATCCCGCCAACGGACTTTATCCCGATTTCAGAAGAAATTGGTTTGATCCTGCCTATTGGTCGCTGGGTTTTAGAACAAGCCTGCAAACAAACCAAAGTATGGCGCGATACTCTCATCCCAGATCTGGTCGTCAGCGTCAATATTTCGCCACGTCAATTCCAAGATCCTAGTCTGGTGAAGTTTATCCATCAGGTGTTAGAGGAAACCAACTTACCTGCGAATGCGTTGCAACTAGAGATTACCGAAGGCTTATTAATGGGTGAAATTGACCTGTTGTTGCCAGTATTTGCAGCGATTAAAAAATTGGGTGTTAGCATTTCACTGGACGACTTTGGCACTGGATTCTCGTCACTGTCTTACCTGCAACGCTTCCCGATTGATAATCTGAAAATTGATCGTTCGTTTATCCGCGAGATTCCAGAAAATCAGGATTCTGTGATTTTGACGCACGCCATTATTGCGATGGCGAATGCGCTGGGTATGAGTGTTACGGCCGAAGGTGTAGAAAAAGCGGAGCAAATGTTTTTCCTGACAGAATCTGGTTGCCAGGAAATGCAAGGCTATTATTTTAGTAAGCCGCTGCCAAAAGACGAGTTTGAACAATTGTTGATCAGTCATACGCGCTAAACCGACCAAAGCTTTTCGTCATGCGGTCTTAAGCTTACTTTAGAAGTTTTATCCGTTTTTCAACAATTTCTCTTAGCGTTTCTGTTAAAGCTTTTGTTAGTATTTTTGTCAATTAGGCAGACAAAGAAAAGAAGCCTATAATTTGCCAGATGCGCCTCTTGTGCATCGCACCATTTTGCTGAAATACAGATCTTGCGTCATGACAAACATTGCGAAAATACTCCCCCTCTCCAACGTCTTACTGGACTTAGAAGTGTCCAGCAAAAAAAGAGCCTTTGAACAAGCTGGCCTGTTATTTGAAAATAATTGCAGTATTGCTCGCTCTACCGTCTCGGATAACCTGTTCGCCAGAGAACGTCTGGGCTCAACCGGGCTTGGTCATGGTGTTGCTATTCCGCATGGTCGTATCAAGGGATTAAAAGCGCCGATTGCGGCATTTGTGCGCTTGGCAGAGCCAATTCCTTTCGAGTCTCCAGATGGACAAGCAGTCAGCATTTTGATTTTTCTGCTGATGCCAGACAATGTGACGCAGCAACATCTGGAGATATTGTCTGAAGTTGCTGAAATGTTATCCAACGAGGCATTTCGGGATACGCTCAACAGTGAAGTCAGCGCCGGTGCTATTTATGAAAAAATTATCGCCTGGCAGCCAAATCCACAATTTGTCTGAATTTGTCTAGCTTGGCAAATCAAAGCGCCAACCTGCGGTAATTGCGCTTTGTTGTCGTTGTTGTCCACGTCCCTCCCATTGATTTTAATCAAGCTACCATGCCACTACTGACCGAACTGACTATACAAAAAATCTTTGATGACAATCGGGATGCAATGCAGTTAGGCTGGTTTGCCGGATTCTCTGGCGGTGATAAACAAATTACGGGCGACGCCACCTCTTCTGCGGATCAGGTTGGTCATCTTAACTTTATCCATCCCGGCCGTATTCAGGTGCTAGGGCATCAAGAACTGGCCTACTTCCATCGATTACCATCGCATTCACGCGGTAATTTGATTAAAGAATTGATTGCCGGTGCGCCACCGGCACTGATCGTGGCACAAGGATTAGAAACGCCGCAAGCGATTCTGGCCACCTGCGACGACAATAATATTCCCCTGTTTTCTACCCCCTTACCTTCTGCACAGGTAATCGATTTTTTACGCGTTTATCTGTCCAAAAAGCTGGCACAACGCACGACTATGCATGGCGTGTTTATGGATGTGCTTGGAGTTGGCGTATTAATCACAGGCGAATCTGGCCTGGGTAAAAGCGAACTGGGGCTAGAGCTGATCTCCCGCAGTCATGGACTGGTGGCAGATGATGCGGTGGAATTTTCGCGTATCGCTCCCAATATGATAGAAGGTCGCTGTCCGGAATTATTACAAAATTTACTGGAAGTACGTGGCCTTGGTCTGCTCGATATCAAAGCAATTTTTGGTGAAACCGCCGTGCGTCGCAAGATGCGCCTCAAGCTGATTGTGCATCTGGTCAAACGCAGTACGCTGGAAGAAAATTACGAACGTCTGCCGATTGATTCTCCTAGCCAGGAAGTCTTAGGATTGCCCATACGCAAAGTCGTTATCCCAGTCGCCGCTGGACGAAACATTGCGGTACTGCTGGAAGCCGCGGTGCGTAACACTATCTTGCAATTACGCGGTATCAATACATTAGAAGATTTTATGGAGCGACAGCGTCGTGCCATGAATGAAGATTCGAATCATTCTTAACAAACCGCAATGTTCGACATCAGCTCGACATAAAGTTCAGTGCGAACACAGTACATCCCCGGGACAAGATGTAGTTAAATGTCAGATAACATTTGAAATCAGTGTCAAAATACAGACATTGATTCCCCACCAATCTGACCATCATGCACATCATACTTATCTCTGGTATTTCTGGCTCTGGCAAATCAGTTGCGCTCAATGTTGTAGAAGATGCGGGGTTTTATTGTGTCGATAATCTACCACCCAGCTTGTTACCAGAGTTAGTCAGCACCCTGATTAGCGAAGGCATACAATCAGCAGCGATGGCGATTGATTCGCGCAGTGCCCATCTGCTGACCAGTTTGCCGGATACGGTTCAAAAATTGCGTAGTGAAGGTCACATAGTCAAAATCTTGTTTTTAACTGCCAGCACCGAATCACTGGTAGCAAGATTTTCTGAAACTCGCCGCACCCATCCTCTTTCTCATCGTCTGCAAAAAAATCCTGCTTTAGGTGATCGCCTTAGTCTGATGGAATGTATTCAGGAAGAGCGCGAAATCCTGGCAACAGTTCAGTTTCTGTCGCATGTTATTGATACGTCCAATCTCAGCGCCAATAAGTTGCGCGAATGGGTTAAACATGTCGTCCAAATAGAACATGCACCCTTAGTGCTGATGTTTGAGTCGTTTGCATTCAAGGTCGGCGTCCCACTAGATGCTGATTTTGTGTTTGACGTACGGATGCTGCCTAACCCCTATTACGACTTGGATCTGCGTGCATTAACCGGCCGCGATCTTCCGGTCATCAACTATTTAAACGGCCAGGCAGTCGTGCATGATTTGTATGAGGACATACGACAGTTTGTAGAAAAATGGCTACCCTCGTTTAAACACGATAACCGCAGCTATCTGACGATAGCGATTGGTTGCACCGGGGGCCAGCATCGCTCGGTATTTATGGTGGAAAAATTAGCTGATTATTTTAAGAGCGCAGAGCAAGTTCTGGTAAGACATCGCCGGTTGGGTTAATCAAATCCAGCTTTTCTGCTAGTCCATGATCACTCCTAAAACGCAGATAACATAGTTGTGTTGAGGAATAATACCGTCGCAATGTAAGCGCAACGCGACAGCAGATTCTTTCTGCCAATAATAAATACTCCCCATATGTATTATTTATCGTCCATATAATCATTGGACAATAAGCCGTTTTATTGAAATTTATGGGGGAGTATATTGGATTAATCTAAACTACAGCCCTAAGCCATCACCACACGCCGCATTTTCTGCGCCACATACGACAAGCTGGCGATCGTCAAGGCAACACAAACTCCAAGTGCAATCATGGTTACGACCATGCTCAAGGCCTCACCTTTTAAGACTTTATTCATCATCTGGTTTTGTGCCAGTACCGGAACCCAGCGGAACCAGGTCGGTTCTGGTCCGGTTGAAAATAACATCATCATCGGTACCATGTTCACCACAAGAATAAACATTTGATTACGGACTTGGGCTTCTTTATAGCTTTTACAATCTAGCGCAATCGCTACCTGTACGGCTGCCAGACTAGCGGCTAAGGGCAACAAGACCAATAAGAATCCCAGTGCATCTTTGATCCCGAACTGGAATAAAGCCCGCAAGGTCTCATTACGTATCAGCCATTGCGACGGAAAAAAACTCAGTACCGTCAGCACCACAACTAACATACTGACCGTCGCCACCGCGCCCCATTTGCCAACCGCCAATTGCCAGCCAGAGACCGGGTTCATCATCAAGGGCTCCAGCGATCCACGCTCGCGCTCGCCAGCGGTGGCGTCAATCGCGGCGTACATGCCGCCCATCAAAATTGCCATTAACATCGCCATCGGCAACATGCTGGTAATGCTGTCTTTACGCTCTTCGGGGCGGCTTAAATAACGCTCTTTCACTTCAATCAATTGCAAGATTTCTGGCGATACACCCCGCATCATTAAGCTCATCACCGCACCTTCCTGGGTATAAGCATCTAAAATTCTTTTCAGCGGCCGCAAACCAAACTCAGCTTGCTTGTTAGACGTGTCGTAGGCGATTTCTAAAGTCACTTTTTGACCCGCTGCCAGCTTTTCATCGAAACCATCCGGGACCAATAACACCGGCTGATCCAATTCTTTACTACGGGATTTGGCGACATAATCTGCCGGCGCAGGCTTGACTTTATAACCTTGCCGCAAAATGAAATTTTCTAAGCTGGGCGCATTGTTGATACCAACTACCAGCACCGATCTTTTCTCTTCTTGAGACTCCACTTGTGACAAGACCTCGGACATAATGACCAGCAGCATTGGCACTAAAAATAGCGAGCTAAAAATGACGATGAGCAAGGCACGGCGGTCGCGCATAGCATCCATCATTTCTTTACGAAAAATAGCGAGCATGGCTTTCATCAGTATGTCCTCTCCGTCGCTATTGCTGAATTAATTTCTGAACTAATCGCTGGCTTAGTTGCTGAACTAATTGCTGAATTAGTCTCACGATTTAAAAAAGCTAGCTTGACAAACGCGTCTTCAAAATTCGGTTCCTCCGCTTGCTGTAACAATTCCGCCACCGTGCCTTTCGCCACATTGCGCCCTTGTGCAACGATTACCACCTGATCGCACAAACGTTCAACTTCTTGCATGATATGAGTAGAAAAAATGATGCACTTACCGCCACCTTCCGGCGATCTTAGCCAACGTAAAAAATCACGCAGTGCACGGGTGGCAACCACATCCAGACCATTGGTCGGTTCGTCCAGAATAATATTTTTAGGGTTGTGAATTAAAGCCCGCGCTAGAGCAGTTTTCATTCTCTCGCCCTGACTAAATCCATCGGTACGCCGGTCCAGTAATGCTGTCATCTCCAGCCAATGAGCAAGCTGATCAGTACGTTGCTCAATCAAACTACGCGACATGCCATGCAAGGTGCCGTAGTAATAAATATTTTCACGTGCGGTTAAACGTGGATACAGTCCACGCGCATCGGACAAAATACCCATATTGGATTGTGTGCCTTGCTGACCGGCTCTGACCTTAATACCGTCAACTGAAATCTCGCCACGATCAGATTCCAGCAGCGACGCTACCATACGCAGAGTTGTCGTTTTGCCGGCACCGTTAGCACCTAACAAGCCAGTAATCGCACCATCGCTTGCGGTAAAACTAACACCATCAACTGCCTTCACCATTTCTTGCTGACGCTTACCAAAATTGAGGTTGAAGGCAAATTTTGGCTTACCCTGACGTACAAAGGCTTTGTGTAAATCATGGACGATGATCATGGCTTGGCTCCTTGCGGCGCTACTGTTTCTGGCATCGGCGTGGTGGGCAAAGTAATAGCCGGAGCTTGCCACGCTAACGGTCGCGGGATCTGGTGTACACATTTCGCATCGACCTTAATCGCGTCCTGATCTTCTTTGGCATTGAAGTAGCGATACACCACATCACGCACACATCCTTGCGATAACAAACCATGGCCTGCATTGTCTATCGTGATGTGGCGAGCATTTGCACCAAGCGCTTTAGCGACGCTGTCGCCATGGCGGGTAGGGGTTACCGGATCGATGCCGCCACTGAGTAACAACACCGGTGCCGGACTGACTGGAATGGTGTAAAAAGCTGGCGGAATTACGGCATGCGGCCAGTTGGCGCAGACCGCCCCATACATGCCGTCCATGAGTTTTTCAAAATCATCGCTAGCGGGTTTCAGTATTGGATGAGCATACGCTTCACCACACCAGACTGAAAAATGCATACCATAAGCAATGCCCAAAGGAGAAGGCAAACCCAGTGCGCCGCTTAAGGTAATCAGAGGCGCATAATTAGTTTGCTCGGCCTGCGTCAACGCGTAGGGTAAAGCGGCTGCACTGGTAGGCGCATACAAAGTTTTATGCACCAAACTCAGCAAGGTATCGCGACTGATCGTGACCGGGATTTTATTGCCCAGACGTGGATGTATTACCGTGACGGATTGCGGCAGACTCGCTAATAATTTTTTCCAGCACGCGGCCAGATCAGGATAAGCCTTGTTGCAACGCGCATCTTTAGCACAATCTGCGAAGACGCCGTCTAGGGCCTTTTGCGCGTCTGCAGCAGGCAAGCGCATGTCGGGCGGCACGACGCCATCAATCACTAAACGCCGGACAGATTGTGGATATTGGCGCAAAAATTCTAAGCCGACTCGCGTCCCGTAGGATGCACCAACCAAATTGATTTTTCCGTAAGCCTGGCTAAGCCGCACTGCCTCCAAATCTTGTACTGCGATGCTGGTACTAAAAAACCGCAAGTCACCATAGGGCAAGGCCTGCAATTTCTTCATGCAAGCAAGTGCTAACTTTACGGTACCGTTGGTATCTGCCAGATCGCCACCGTTCTCTAGCTCTGGACATTGCAGCGGTGCGCTTTGCCCTGTCCCGCGCTGATCGACAAAGACCAAATCACGGCGACGATTTAAACGCCCTAATACTGTCTGCCCCCAAGCCGCAGCATTGATGGCACTTTGCCCTGGTCCGCCTGCGAGGACAAAGACCGCATCACTTAATTTGTTTTTATCTTGCGAGGGCACCACAACGAAATGCACAGTAATTTTTTTACCTGCGGGCTGAGCAGGGTCAAGCGGACGCTGAATCTGACCACATTGCACCTCTTGCGGATAATCAGCAATACGGCAAGAGCTGGTCTTGACTCTAGCGGTCATTTCAGCAAGAGTTTGCGCTGATACTTCAGCTGATACTTCAGCTGACACTTGCGCTGACAATTGAGCTGATGCAGCAACGGAATTCGCCAGCATGAAGGCAAGGCCAAAACCCACACGACAACTGATATTAGCGACGGAGTTAAGCAAGTTCATCTGTTTTAAATTTCTAAAAATAATACTGTAAATGTAGCGGCATTTGTAAAAAGCAAGGCTACAACATGAAGCGCTTCTATTCATGTCTTTATTTATACTTTTATCGAGGACTCTTGTAGTACAGACCTAAGTTTGCGCCGCTCTTATTCAATTCGGCAAGCTTGCGATGAAATCAATTTTAATGCGATGAAACATCATAAAACTCGGATCAAAATACCGGCATCAAAGTTCCATTAAATATTTTTTCACCGGCGCTGGTAAAGCGGCTTGTCCCACCTGCCTTAAATCCAGCCAGACATAACGCGATTCGGCGACTTGGGATGCGAGCTGCGCCAGATTAAATTGCAGCACTTGCGCATGTAATTTGAAGTGGGTAAACCCATGTAAAAATCCTGGCAATTGCCGGATATCTGTCACTTCCCCAAATTGATTTGCTACTTGTTTTGCCGCCAAACTTTGCTCTGGCAAAGTGCTGCTAAAGTCCAGCAAATCACCCATGGGACTGTCGGGATTTAATTCCTGCATGCCGTCCAGTTCGGGCAGCGACAACAAGCCGCCCCAGATGCCGCTGTCAGGCCGTTGCTCCAGCAAGACTCGTCCCTGATGCCGTAGCACCAGCATCAAAGTATGCTTTTCTTTTGGTTCTTTTTTCGGTTTGCGGGTTGGCAATTCAGCGGTGCGGCCTTGCGCATAAGCGACGCAAGTTGCTTGCAAAGGACAGCGAGGGCAATCAGGTCTGCTGCGGGTACACAGCGTCGCGCCTAAATCCATCAAACCTTGTGTGTAGGCCTGGATATCCGTTTCTGGCAACAAGGCTTGTGCACGCAACCACAAATCGTCTTCTATTGTCTTAATCTCCGGATAACCAGTAATCCCGAATACCCGGGCAAAAACCCGTTTGACATTGCCATCCATAATCGCCGCACGGGTGCCGTAAGAGAACGCCGCCACCGCTGCCGCAGTGGAGCGACCAATCCCGGGTAATTGCTGCAATAAAGCAGGGTCTGACGGAAACTGCCCGGCATAATTCGCCACCACATCCTTGGCACATTGGTGCAAATTGCGCGCCCGGGTGTAATAGCCCAAGCCACTCCAGTGCGCCATCACCTCTTCAGCAGGCGCAGCGGCTAAAGCAAACACCGTCGGAAAACTCTCTAAAAATCGCTGATAGTAAGGGATCACCGCCGCCACCTGGGTCTGCTGCAACATAATCTCAGACAACCAGACGCGATAAGCGTCCCGGCTTTGCTGCCACGGCAAATGATGCCTGCCATGCTGTTTTTGCCACGCAATCACGGCATGAGAAAAACTGGGGTCGTGGTACTTGGATGCCGCCTGATCTAGCATGGCCGGCGAAGTGGGCGGAATGGACTTAGCAGTGGTGCGAGGTTTCATTGAACTGGTTCTAAAAATAATCTGCGATGAGTATAAAAGCTTTTTTCGGAAACTTTCTGTCAAATGTAAAAACGATTTTCAACCGAGAATTTCTATTGGGGTTTGAGTTGATGGCGGATGCACTTTTGAGGGCAATTTACTTATCGCGGTTAAGCTACTTCCCCGGCGGCTTTTTAAACATAGCTCGTGCGGACATATTAAACATACTCCCTATATGTATTTATTAATCGTCCATATATTAATTGGACAATACGGTATTTATATTAATTTTTAAGGGGAGTATATTAAAACCCTCAACATAAAATGATTAAAAAAAACTAATCGTCAGCATAAGACTGGCCAGACAAGTTGGGCTAATCCAATCAGCAATTGGAAGACTCGAGCAACTACCCTCCCCGTATCAAACTGGTGTAGAAACAATATCAAGTTGAGGCAATGGTCGAGTCAATTTCAGCCGATTACTGCCTGCGATGGCAGATGCTGAAAATAAAGGCAAATTTAGTCGAAAAATCAGCATCTCTGCTTGCAAAGAAAGATGAAGCCGAGGATAATCCGCGCTTCGATTCTCCAAGTCCTCGGATGAATAAAAAAGCCCGCTTTCATCAGCGGGCTTTTTTCATCTTTAATATCGTGGACTTAGCAGATTAATAAGAATTTGTTGCTGTACTAGATTTTGCTCAATGAAAAATAATTCAACTGACTCCACTCGTATCACTCTTCAAAAAAGCGCATCCACTCTCACGCTAGGGATTAAAAGCCGTCCTGCCAAGGACGCGTCAGCCATGCAACATCCGGGTTCGGCGCAAGTGCAGACCAAGATGATTGCGGTACAAACTGCGGTACACGAACAAATTCTTAGCGATGCCACACCAACCATTATCACGGCACCGGTGACTGTGATTACCAAACGCCGCTCGAAATTAGCGCCGGCCTTGCCACAAGTATTACCGGAAGTAATTGCAGAATCAGAAGTGGCATTGGCAGAAGCAGAACGTAGTGCCGCGATTGAGAAAGCCGCTAATGCTGACGCCGATGCAAACATCATCATCGTTATCGAGCCAACGACTGCGGAAGATGCGCCGTTACCAGCCAACATGGAGATGTCAGCTCAACTCATCGTCCCTGCACCAGAAGTCATCGCCCAGATTAGCGATGCGCTTGCCATGTTTGAGCCTGCAGTAGCGAGCAGTTTGCCGCAGACCACGCCAGCCACGCCATTGCTGGCAGAACCAGCAGAAGCGATGGCTAAAGCAGTAACGGTCATTGACGAGCCGTTTGCAGATTACTACGCAGCCAGCACGACTTCAGACAACAAACCACCTGTCGTCGTGATCAAGAAATCGGCCTCACGTTTATTGAAAAAAACGCTGGATAAGACACTAGATACATCAGTAACGACTGGGCAAAATATAGAAAACCCTAGCGATCAAACCAGCGCTGAAATTAAGCCAGACGCTGCCAACTCCAATGCGATAGCAGGATCGACAACAAAACAGGGCGCGAGCAATGTCAGTATCAGTGAAAAACGTGCGCCGCGTGTGTGGACCCAAGCTAGCCCAGCAAAAGTAACAACGCCGCCAAAACCGGTATTGCAGTCGATGTCAGATGGAAGACCCGATGCGAAACGAGAAAAATTAGCCGTCGCACCAGTCACCATCATTTCGCCGACCTCGGCAATATCAGTAACACCGGTGGCATCTGTGTCGCCAACAGTATCAGCAGTATCGACAGTATCAGCAGCCTCAGCAACATCCAAACTGTCCGCGTTAGAGAGCATAGATACCTCAAGCTACACCTTTCCAAGCGTCAAAGAAGCCGCTAAACGTGGTCGAAAGCCTAGCGAATTTCAATTCGAGAATGAAGAAATCCGCGCCTTAAACGCGCTTGAGTCTGCTGAACTGAAATCCGTTGCCAGAGCCAAGGCCAGAAAAGCCGGCACCGGCAACTCTGGTAGCGCCAACGCGGCAAGATCAGCAGAACAGTTAGAGCATTATCGTAAAAAACTCACCAAGCTCATCAATATCGGCAAAGATCGCGGCTACCTCACGCATGCCGAAATCAATGACCATTTGCCAGAAGATGTGTCTGATCCAGAAATGGTTCAGAGCATCATCAGTACACTCAACGACATGGGTGTGGCAGTGTATGACCGCGCACCCGATGCGACCTTATTGCTGCTGACAGACAGCGTCAATAATGCCGTCAGCGATGATGAAGCAGAAGCCACCGCAGCCGCAGCCCTGTCCACCGTCGATGCCGATTTTGGTCGCACCACCGACCCTGTGCGTATGTACATGCGTGAAATGGGTGGCGTTGAATTGCTGACGCGCAGCGGCGAAATAGAAATCGCCAAGCGTATTGAAGATGGCTTGAAAGATATGCTGCAAGCCATTTCTGCCTGCCCAAGCACGATTGCAGAACTGCTAGCCATCGCAGAAAAAATCGCTAAGGATGAAACTAAGATCGACGACATCGTTGATGGCTTGATGGACCCCAACGCGAATGAAGATCTGATTCAGTCCGCCATTGTCAGCAACGTCAGCAGTGACGAGCAAGATGATCAGGATGAAGAAGACGAAGATGATGCCGTCAGCAATGACGCGGTGAGCGAAGAGCAATTACTGCAACTTAAAAATGCCGTCTTGTTAAAACTTGCCGTGATCGCCGCACAGTTTGAGAAAATGCGCAGCGCCAGGAATACCAATGACGCGGTCTATGTCAAAGCACAACAAAGCATCGCGCAAGAATTATTAGGTATCCGCTTTTCAGTCAAGACGATAGAAAAACTATGCGACACCTTACGCAAACAGATGTTGGAACTGCGTCAGATCGAGAAAAAAATTCAGGATTTATTAGTCAACAAATGTGGCATGCCGCGCCAGCACTTTATCACCAGTTTCCTCGGCAACGAGACCAATACCCAATGGTTAGAGGATGAAATGGATGCAGAGCAGCCATATAGCCTGCTAATCCGTCGTCATATCCATGCCGCCAATGAGCTGCAACAAAAACTCATCACGCTGGAAGAAAAAGTCGCATTGCCTCTAAGCGATCTGCGCAAAATTAATAAGCAAATGATCGCAGGTGAGAAGCGCGCAGCCGATGCCAAGCGTGCGATGACAGAGGCGAATTTGCGTCTAGTTATTTCTATCGCCAAGAAATATGTTAACCGTGGTTTGCAATTCCTTGATCTGATCCAGGAAGGCAATATCGGTTTGCTCAAAGCGGTCGATAAGTTTGAATATCGTCGCGGCTATAAGTTCTCTACCTATGCAACCTGGTGGATACGGCAAGCGATTTCCAGAGCGATTGCGGATCAGGCGCGCACTATCCGCGTACCGGTTCACATGATAGAAACCATCAATAAAATGAATCGCATCAAACGTCAATTGATGCAAGAAAATGGCCTGGAACCTGATCCGGCAATCATTGCCGAGAAGATGGAAATGTCCGAAAGCAAAGTACGCGAGATCATGAAGATCGCCAAAGAACCGGTATCCATGGATACACCGATCGGTGACGATGGCGACTCACAATTAGGCGACTTTATTCAGGATAACAATACGCTGTCACCCATGGCCGCCGCCATGCAAGCCTCGGTACAAGAAAAACTCAAAGAAGTCTTAGACTCACTCAGCCCGCGCGAAGCCAAGGTCTTGCGGATGCGCTTTGGTCTGGAGATGGCAACGGATTACACTTTGGAAGAGGTCGGCAAACAATTTGAAGTCACGCGTGAGCGCATCCGCCAGATCGAAGCCAAGGCGATGAAAAAATTACGCCACCCTTCCCGCTCGGATCAATTAAAGAGTTTGCTGGAGAATCATTGATCGGCTTGCGACTGATGTTGAAACAGAGCTTGAAATTGCGGTTGAGTTTTTCTTACACTTTAGGGTCTGCAATCCTGAGTTCCCGCAATCAAGATCACTAGGCTAACTCAAGGTCAAACAAGGACTTATTGAGCATACTCCCCCGCATTTTTCATAAATATGCCCTATCGTCCAGTTAAACCCTGGACGATTAAATATACTCACTAAGAGTATATTCAAAAACAGATCTATATCACGGGATTTGGCAGTTGATGATTGATTGCTGCTTATTTGCTACTTAATGCAAGCTTGATTCCAAAAGAAACAAACATCGCGCCGATCAGGCGATTGAGCCAGGCTGAGACCGTCTTATTCACGCGCACACGCTTGCTGGCTACTGCAGTCGAGACTGCTAAAAAGTGACACCACAGCATGCCGTTGAAATTAAAAATACAGCCCAGCACAATAAACGCCAGCGCTTTATTCGATGCAGATGCTGCGATAAATTGCGGTACAAAAGCCAAAAAAAATACCGCTACTTTTGGGTTCAGTACGTTGGTCAAAAAACCTTGCTGGAATATGGTCTTGTAACTCAGATCTGGCGACTTTGTTACGGGTGTGTCAAGCTCGCTGGCAGTTGCGCTTTTTGCCAGCAGAAGCCCGACTCCGACGTACAACAAATACGCTGCGCCGAATAACTTGACGATCGTAAAAGCCGCAGCAGAGCTTGCCAATACTGCCGACAAACCCATTGCTGCGGCAAAAATATGTACAAAAGTACCGGTGCCAATTCCTAAAGCCGCAGCAGAACCAGCACGCCAGCCCTGGCTGGCACTGCGCGTCATGATCAACAAAGAATCGGGGCCTGGGACAAGATTAAGCAACAGGCCAGAGACAATAAATAACGCGAGATCTTGAGTACCAAACATCATTAAAGCTCGTGTTAAGTTAGTAAGAAGGAAGGGGCTAAAACATATACTGCGCTTTAAAACGTTTTAAGATGTTTTAAAGCGCTTAACTTAAATCCCTCAGCGGCAATCAGCGATATTAAGTTAAGCAACCTTGAGTGCGCTCAATTCTGCTAAAAGCGCATTTTTCAAATTCAATTCTAAGGCGCTCAAGGCTTTCTTTTTAGCGTCCATCTCGGCTTGCATCGCTTCAAAAGAACTAATTTTTTCTTCCAGACTATCGGTCGCCACATGAATGCGCTGTATCGACTGCATACGATTTTTGAGCTGACCTTTGTGCTCGCGGATTTGCGCTTCTAGCGGTGCCATGACGACTTTTTGCCACGCCTCTACATCCCGGTTCGCCTGTAAAAAACTTTGCTTCACGCGCGCTGCAATAGAATCAAAAAATTTCTGCATCAGCGCAACCTGTGACGTCGTCAGCAAGGTCATAGTACTGAATTGCTTCTGGAATACGGCCTCGACTGAAGCGACTTCCTGGATGTATTTGTCTAAAGAGAATGACATCGGCGCGGACAAGGCAAGGCCATGCTCGGTCGAAAATTTTCTGTACATGATGGTCATCATTTCAGAAATCTCATCCGTCTTTTTATTCGATGCTTGCAGGTTAAATTTGATATTACTAAAGAACTGTCTGACTGCATCTTTCAGGCCAGTAGAAAATTTACTCTTCTGCATGGCTTCTCTGGATTTACGAATTTCTTCACGCAAAATATCCATACCCAAACTGGTGTATACCTCGGTCGATAAGCGGGTGAATACGGCACGTGTTCCTTGCATCTTGATCAGGCTGGCATCGAATTCTTTTTTCTCTGCATCGATCCGGCGCATCATGTGTTCAATCACGTTGATGTTCTTGCCGCGCAAACTTTTCAGCTCCATCATTTGCTCTACCACGCTGCGAGTACGGGCAGAAATAATCGCTTGCTGCGCACCGGTGATTTCATTGATGTCCGTCGTCATCTGGGCGCGGATGATGTCTTGCTTGGAGGGGATCAGTTCTTTAGAGAGTGCATATTCCAAGGTCGGCAGGCGACTCTTGGCTAATAATGGCGCATCTTTGTTGATTTTAGCGACCAGGCCTTTTTGCGCTGACACCGGGAAAATTTGTTTTTCGTCCAGCGATAAATTATGTGCAACAGTACTGATCTGATGTTTGATTTGGGCTTCTATCTCGTCTGCAGTGCGCAGCTCATCCCACATGCTATCAATCTTATTGAGCACGACCATACGGCCAGGACCGCCGCCAATATGATTGCGCCAGACGTCAATATCGCTTTTAGTAACGCCGGTATCGGCAGCCAGAATAAACAATACGGCATGCGCGTTGGGGATTAAATTCAGTGTCAGCTCAGGCTCGGTACCGATTGCGTTTAGGCCTGGAGTATCGACAATGATCAAACCTTCTTTGAGCAATGGATGCGGGAAATTCACAATCGCATGACGCCATTGAGAAATCTCGACCAGGCCATTTTCATCAATTTCTAAAGCAGCATCAGGATCGTCTTCATCAAACAAACCGTAGGATTTGGCTTCTTCTATCGATACCCGTTTGGTCAGGCTCACTTGTTTAAAAGCCTCTAGCATGCCATCCCCAGAGCTGATATTTAGCGGCAATACGGTCCAGACATGGTGCTGGCCTTTGTAGTCGCTAGTGGATTGTGCTTCTTTGCGGGTTTCTATCGGCAACAGGCGGATGCATGGTGGAATAGTCTCGTCATACAACAGCTCAGTCGGACACATCGTGGTACGACCGGCGGACGATGGCAAAATGCGCTGTCCGTAATCCGCGAAAAAAATCGCGTTAATTAATTCTGATTTGCCGCGTGAAAATTCTGCAACAAAAGCGATGGTTAGTTTGTCATCGACCAATCTTTCCAGCAAACGCGAGATGCGCTGATCACTGGCGGCATCGGCCATATCCGATCCATGTATCCATGCGCGATACTGCTCTAACGCACTCACGACACCTTTGCGCCAGTCACTGTATTCCTGGAATTTTTGAACCAGATTGCTCATGTTGCCCTCAAATAATTATTATGGTTGCCTAGAATCTAGCACTTTGACCTATTTTTGACAATTTGTGCAGTAAAAAGTACTGCGTTGACCTTGCTTAATCTGTCGTATTGGCGACTTACATACACGACAAGCGTCTTCAGCACGATCATATACGAAATATGTCTGCTGAAAATAGCCTGTTTGACCATCAACACCAATGAAATCCCGCAAACTACTGCCACCTTGCGCAATCGCAGCGGCCAAAGTGAGCCGAATTTCCTCAGCTAGTAACTGATATCGTTTAAGGCTAATGCGGTTGGCTGCCGTCTTAGGGTTAATTCTGGCGCGAAACAGGCTTTCAGATGCATAAATATTACCTACGCCGACCACAATATCGCCTGCCAGCAACACTTGTTTAATCGCCGCGGGGCGCTGGCGCGTCTGCCGGTAAAGCAATTCTGCGCTGAACTGCTCTTCCAGCGGCTCCACGCCCAAAGCCCGCAACAACAAATGCTGGTTAACATCGCCATCGGCTGCATCATGCCAAAGCACCGCTCCAAAACGTCGGGGATCCGTCATGCGCAAGGCTTGCGCACCAACCACAATATCGATGTGATCATGCTTTTGCGGTGGTGTTTGCGTGGGGATAACCCGTAAATGTCCTGACATTCCTAAGTGAATCAATAAAGTGCCGTGCTTAAAATGCAGCAGCAGATATTTACCCCGACGGCCAGCAGCCAGAATAGTTTGGCCTTGCAGCAGCGCTGGTAAATTTACCGGAAAAGGCCAGCGCAAACCCGCACGTCGCATTAGCACTTGCGTTACTTGCTTCCCTTCTAAATGGGGTGCGACACCGCGTCGGGTGACTTCTACTTCTGGGAGTTCTGGCATAGATAACTGTTTGCGTGTTTTGATGATTTAGGAGTGCACTTTACATTGCAATGCAGTGCGATGGTGCGCAATGGAATCGAGATGGTTAAGTAAGCAATCCTGCCCCCAAGAGTCCGCGCCATTACAATTTGACACGAGAAGCTTTACCACGCAATAACGGCTTGAGCGTAAAATCGAGCATCATCAGTCAATCTTGGATAATGCTTTGAAAACTATTTTTGCATCTGTGGCTGAATCTGACAACGTCAAATCTGCTGACTCACTTACCTCACTTACTGCTCCAGCGGTTTTTTCAACTGCGACGAATTTAACTGATTTGGCTAATTCAGCGAACTTAATTAAGTCTCGTATTGTAACGGCTCTGCGCATAGTTACTGCTGCCATTGTGACGGCGAGTTTGCTTTCTGCATGTTCTGGTTTTTCTCCCTTAAATAGTGCCACGGACGACGCACATCAGGCCGCTGGCGCAAGTGCTGCGGCGCAAGCCGCCTTGGCGGCAGAAAATACCGACGATGGCAATTCTATGCCTGCAATTCAGGAGAACTTGCCCACAGTCGCCTTAACCGATGAATTGCTGTACAAAATTTTGACCGCTGAAATCGCCTTCCAGCGGGGCAACTGGCAAGCTGCTTACGTCACCATACTCAGCGTCGCGCAGCAAACCCGCGATCCACGTCTGGCACGACGCGCAACTGAGATTGCGCTCACCGTAAAACAACCTGGCGAGTCATTGACCGCGATCCGGCTGTGGCGGGAATTATCACCGAACTCTAGCGAGGCAACTCAGTATTACCTCGGCTTTATGGTGATGAATAATAATCTGGCTGAAATCCAGAACGTTTTCACGGAAAAACTGCGCGCTGCCGATCCTAAACAATATGCCGTATTAATGCTGCAAGCACAGCGTTTGCTCCTGCGTGCAAGAGATAAAAATGCCGCTTTCGATACACTGGAAGAAATCCTCGCGCCTTACAAAGACCGACCAGAAGCCCATTTGGCGCTGGCGCAAGGTGCATATGCCCATGGCGACAACAAGCGTGCAGTGGCTGAGGCAGAGCTGGTTTTGCAGGCAAAGCCAGACTCACAACTCGCCATCCTGACCATCGCGCAAGCGTCTAAACAAACTGATGCAATTAAGGCGATGGCTGCCTTTCTAGAAAAAAATCCGCAAGCCAGAGATGTGCGTCTTGCGCATGCCAGCATCTTGATTGACCTACACCAGTTAGACAAAGCCACGTTGGAATTTGAGGAATTGCTGAGAGATAAACCGAATGATGTGACCGTGCTATACACCTTAGGCGTGCTCGCCATGGATAGCAAAAAACCCGGTCATAATCAAATGGCAGAACGTTATCTGACACGCTACCTCAACGAGCTGGAAGCCAACCCAAGCGAGGAACGGGACCCAACCCCCGCTTTAATCAATCTGGCACAAATCGCAATAGACCGTGAAGACTACGTAGCCGCAGAAACATGGCTAGCCAAAGTAGATTCTTACGACGGCAAAAACAGTGCCTATTTTGGCACCCAGATAAGACGCGCGCAATTGATGGCGAAGCAAGGCAAATTAAGCGAGGCACGCCAGTTTTTGCGCGATTACAAAGCTGGCAATGAGGTCGAGGAAGCACAATTGGCGCAAGTAGATGCGCAATTGTTGCGGGATGCCCGCATGCCAGCAGAGGCGACTACTGTGTTAGAGGACGCGCTAAAACGTTTTCCTGACAACACAGATTTATTATACGACTACGCCATGTTGGCTGAATCCCAGCAAAAAACGGAAGAAATGGAAGTCGCCCTTAAACGTGTGATGGTTTTGGCGCCGAACAACCAAAATGCCTACAACGCACTAGGTTATTCGTTGGCAGACCGCAATATTCGCCTGGATGAAGCCTTGACGCTCATCGAAAAAGCGGCACAGCTTGCGCCTGATGACGCCTTCATTCTGGATAGCCTGGGCTGGGTAAAATTCCGTCTGGCAAGATTAGATGAAGCAGAAGAAGCCTTACGTCGCGCCTACAAATTGCGCCCTGACGCTGAGATTGCCGTACATCTGGGCGAAGTGCTCTGGGCAAAAGGCTTAAAAGACGAAGCCCGCAAGTTCTGGCACGAAGCCAAAACAAAAGATGCCGATAACGAAGCTCTTAAATCAACATTGCAACGCCTGTCTGTGAAGCTCTGAAGTAAAGCTTTAAAGTAAAGCCTTACTTAAGCAGGCTTAAATGTATGAATGCGCGAACTTTAAATATAGTTCAGCTCACCGCATCAAACAATATACTCCCAGTGAGTACACTATAAATTACTTATATGCTCCAAATAAAGTCTGGACAATCAGCACTATCAATCAGATACTCCCATTTTTTATTGATCTTATTCAGCTTTTTTTTAAGCCTGACTTTATCCGGCTGCGCTAGCACACCACGTCAGACCAACGCGTCGCCAGACCGTCAATATCAAGAAAACCTGCAAATCACTGGCAGGATATCGGTGCAGTATCAGCAAAATGACAAGGAGCAAACCTTACCCGGCAGCTTTGAATGGCAACAGACTGCGACCAGTACCAACATTACTTTGCTGTCACCGCTAGGCCAGGTGATTGCAACGATTCAACAAACTCCAACGGGTGCAAGTATGCAACAAGCTGGCAAAGCAACTCGCTATGCCAGCGACCTGGATAGTTTGCTCAATGATAGTTTGGGTTGGGCGCTACCAGTCAGCGGCTTACGCGACTGGTTACAAGGTTTTAGTCTCGACACACAAGGCAAACGGATCGCACTAAAAACGGATGATAATACCGTGCTTGATGCCGATGGATGGCATCTGCGCTACGTCACATGGAATCTGGATAGCACGCCTCTCTACCCCAAGCGTATCAACTTACAACGTAACTCTGTGCAAGCCGGAGAAATTGCCATCCGCATCGCGATAGAACAATGGACCTTGCAATGAGCGCAGCGATGAATGTTAAAAAGGTAAAAACAGCAATAGAAACAAGCATAATGAAGCCCCGCCACCTCAGCAATTGCCCGGCACCGGCAAAACTTAATCTGTTCTTGCACGTCACTGGTCGCCGCGCAGATGGCTACCACCTACTACAAACTGCGTTCCAGTTGATTGACTACTGCGATATGCTGGACTTTGAAGTCCGCGATGACGGCCTTATTCATCGTACCAACGAGATTGTCGGGGTTCCTGCAGATACCGATTTAATGGTGCGCGCAGCTCGCTTGCTACAACATCATAGCGGCAGCACTTATGGCGCCAATCTAACACTGACGAAAAAACTTCCCATGGGTGGCGGACTTGGCGGCGGCTCATCCGATGCAGCAACCACGCTGATCGCACTAAATCATTTATGGGAATGCGGGCTAACGCGGCACGAACTAATGGCGCTGGGCTTGCAATTGGGTGCCGATGTTCCGTTTTTCCTGTTCGGCCAAAATGCCTTCGCAGAAGGCATAGGTGAGCGACTGCAAGCTATCCACACACCAGAGCAATGGTTTGTGGTGATAGAACCCGGCGTCCAAGTACCGACACCAGCAATTTTTTCTGCCAAAGAGTTGACAAGGGATACGAAACCAATCAAAATAGCGGACTTTTCCAGCCTATCAGAAATGATTTGGAAAAACGATCTGCAAACAGTTGCTTGTACGCTGTTCCCGCAAGTTGCAGCAGCCATTCAGTGGCTTAGCGCTTACGGCAACGCGAAGATGACCGGATCTGGTGCTTGTGTTTTTTGTGCATTTTCTGATGAGGCAAACGCCGATCAGGCGCTAAAACAAGTACCGCATCACTGGCAATCATGGAAAGCCAAAGCAATAAGTCAACACCCGATGGCTTATTTGCTGCAGACGTAAAAAAATTTGGTCTGGTGTTGAAATCCCGCTAAAATAGCGGCTCAGAATTTAACACCAGATAAACGGTTGTGTAGGGGATTCGCCAAGTTGGTTAAGGCACCGGATTTTGATTCCGGCATTCGGAGGTTCGAGTCCTCCATCCCCTGCCATTAAATATAAAGCCGCCGCATACAATGTGCGGCGGCTTTTTTCAATTGTATCAGCAGTGTTTTTGCTAAAAGTTTAAGTCTGAATTAGCAACTACGCTTGACCCTCAATCTAGCCGATAGGTCCCGCCATGGCAAACGCGCGCGCAAATGACAACATGATGGTTTTCACCGGAAATGCTAACCCTGCGTTGGCTGAAGGTGTTGTCAAACAATTGGGCATTCCTCTCGGTAAAGCAGACGTTTCTAAATTTTCCGACGGTGAAGTGATGGTCGAAATTAATGAAAACGTCCGAGGTAAAGATGTTTTCGTTTTGCAATCAACCTGCGCACCGACGAATGACAATCTGATGGAAATCATCTTGATGGTCGACGCTCTGAAGCGCGCATCTGCTGGTCGCATTACTGCGGCGATTCCTTACTTTGGTTATGCCCGCCAAGACCGCCGTCCGCGCTCTGCACGAGTAGCGATCTCAGCGAAGGTTGTTGCCAACATGCTGGAAAAAGCTGGCGTTGATCGCGTGCTGATTATGGATTTGCATGCAGACCAAATCCAAGGCTTCTTTGATATTCCGGTTGATAATATTTATGCATCACCGATTTTGCTGGGTGATCTGGTTGCCAAGAACTATGAAGACTTATTAGTCGTTTCACCCGACGTTGGTGGCGTCGTCCGCGCCCGCGCGCTGGCAAAACGTTTGGGTTGCGATTTAGCGATCATTGATAAACGTCGTCCAAAAGCCAACGTATCAGAAGTCATGAACATCATCGGTGAAGTCGAAGGACGTAACTGCGTGATTATGGATGACATGGTCGATACTGCCGGGACACTGACCAAAGCGGCAGAAGTTCTGAAAGAACGTGGCGCGAAAAAAGTATTGGCTTACTGTACACATCCAGTATTGTCGGGTCCGGCAATTGACCGTATCTCCAACTCACCGTTGGATGAGCTGGTTGTCACCGATACCATTCCTCTGTCAGATGCTGCAAGAGCATGTAGCAAAATCCGCCAATTGTCTTGCGACAGTTTGCTGGCTGAGACTTTCCGCCGTATTACTAAAGGCGAATCCGTTATTTCTCTGTTCACGGATTAAGCATAATTTTCTGCGAGCTTGTTTTAAAACAAGCTCGTTTTTTCTGTGTCCCTGGTCGCGGGGACGCAAAACCGCAAGTTCAATCTTGCATTTTTTGGAGTAGCACCATGAAAGTAATCGCATTTGCACGCAAAGAGCAGGGGACCGGAGCGAGCCGCCGCCTGCGTATTGCTGGCCAAACACCAGGTATCATCTACGGCGGTACAGAAGCGCCTGTCAGCGTCACTCTGGACCACAATGCTTTGTACCATGCATTGAAAAAAGAAGCCTTCCACTCATCCATTTTGGATCTGGAAGTTGATGGTAAAGCCGAAAAAGTATTGTTGCGCGACTTCCAAGTCCACGCATACAAACAATTAGTATTGCACGTTGACTTCCAACGCGTTGATGCAAACAAGAAAATCCACGTAAAAGTACCTCTGCATTTCATCAATGCTGACGTATCTCCAGCAGTTAAGTTGTCTGCTGCAGTCATCAGCCACGTTGCTGTTGAACTGGATATCTCTTGCTTGCCAGCAGACTTGCCAGAATTCGTTGAAGTTGATCTGTCCAAATTGGAAGCTGGTCAATCTATCCACGTTTCTAGCCTGGTATTGCCAAAAGGCGTTACAGCAATTGTTCACGGTGATGACGCGACTGTCGCTATCGCTGTGGTACCTGCTGGCGCTACTGCAGCAGAAGGCGAAGCAGCAGCGAAGTAATTCGTTTCTGCCTGAACCAAAAAAAGCCACCTTCAGGTGGCTTTTTTATTGAACGAAATAATATCTATCTAAACTAATTAGGACTTACGCAAGTCCTGTTAATAAGAGAAATCCAGTCTGACTGGATAAGACGATCAAGTTAAAATCAATTCTATTGAAACGTCCCAAGGATAATCCATGCGCGCTCCGCTGCTTTCCCCACTACCTTGCCTATTTCTGTCAAATTCAACAAGCTTGTTGCGCGTATCACGCTTAGGATTAATCGCACTGGCGCTGGCATCAAGCATTACTGCGACACAAGCGCAATTCGTAGCTAAAACTACCAGCATTAATCCCGTTGTTAAATACGATATTGGTTATGACATCGTCAGTCCAATCCATGCTAAGCATGGGATGGTGGCGAGCGAACAAGGCTTGGCAACGCAAGTTGGCCTGGATATGTTAAAGCGCGGCGGGAATGCGGTCGATGCTGCGGTGGCGGTTGGCTTTGCGCTGGCGGTGGTGTTGCCCAACGCAGGCAATATTGGTGGTGGAGGTTTTATGCTAATCCATGACGCCAAATCGGGTAAAGACATCGCACTGGATTTCCGCGAAATGGCCCCCATCAAAGCAAGCCGCGACATGTATCTGGATAAAGCAGGCAAAGTCATTCCTGGCAAATCACTCTACTCGCATTTGGCGATTGGCGTACCTGGAACTGTCGCCGGATTGACGCAGGCGCTAAGTAAATACGGCACCATGAAATTATCAGATGTCATTGCACCTGCGATACAACTGGCAGAACAAGGCTTTGAGGTAAGTCCACATCTAGCCAGCATCCTCGACGCAGAATACGACCATTTGGGCGCGTGGGAGTCGAGCAAAGCGATCTTTTTTAAAAATGGCAAACCTCTGGTCGCAGGTGAAAAATTAATCCAAAAAGATCTGGCTGCATCCCTCAAGTTGATTGCAAAAGAAGGCGCGAGTGCTTTTTATCAAGGCGCCATCGCAAAGAAAATTGTTGCAGAAATGGCGCAGCATGAAGGCATCATCAGCGCAGAAGATATGAAAAATTATAAGGTCGTCGAGCGCGAACCCGTCAAAGGTAGTTATCGCGGCTATGAAATCGTGGCCATGCCGCCACCCAGCTCAGGCGGCGTACACATCGTACAAATGTTGCATATTCTTGAACACTTTCCGATTAAAGAACAAGGCAGTAATAGCGCACAAAACTTACACCTGATGGCGGAGACCATGAAGCTCGCTTATGCCGATCGTTCTGAATATTTGGGCGATCCCGATTTTGTCAAAGTACCGATTAAAGCACTGACATCACGCGCCTATGCTGATGAGTTATCAAAGAAAATTAATCCAGAACATGCAACGCCGTCCGATCAAATCAAGCCCGGTAAACTAGCGCCTTACGAAAGTGATCAAACTACCCATTTTGCTACAGCAGATCAGTATGGTAACGTCGTCGCAACTACCTACACGCTGAATCTGAATTTTGGTAGCGGCATCGTTGCTAGCGGCACCGGCATTACCTTAAATAATGAAATGGATGATTTCTCCGTAAAAGCGGGTGCTCCCAACGCGTTTGGATTACTTGGTGGCGATGCCAATGCGATTGCGGCATACAAGCGCCCGCTCAGCTCAATGTCACCGACAATTATTTTAAAAGACGGACGACCATTTCTGACCACAGGCAGCCCGGGGGGTAGCCGGATTATCACCACCAGTTTGCAAATTATTATGAATGTGATTGACCATGATATGAATATTGCCGAAGCCAGCATTGCGCCTCGCATTCATCATCAATGGATGCCAGATCAATTGCGCGTAGAAAAAGGGATCACTATCGATACCTTAAACATACTGGAGCAAAAAGGTCAGCATCTGAGATTGTCACCGACTATGGGGCGCACACAAACGATACAAATGAGCAATCAGGGATTTGATGGTTATTCAGATCCGCGCAATCCCGACGGAAAAACTTTAGGGTATTGAGGTTAAATTTAAATGCGTACAAGCTAATCTGTGCGGCTTAAAGAAATGAATAGCTACGAGTGTCGCTTATTTCTCCAGTACCCAATATAAATACTCTCCCCAGGTATATTTTAGTTGTCCATGTAATTACTGGACAATAAGCCATATTTATAAAAATAATATGGGAGTATATTTATATCAGCGCATAATCTTCGCAAAAAAATCAAGTGTTACGTAAACAAAAAAAGGACGCCGGATTGCGTCCTTTTTTGCTATTTTCTAATCGAAAAAGCGACTAAGTCATCTGCTTACACTGGCGTCGGATCGGGTATGTGTTTGATCGCGTCATGTTGATGATTTTGGATTTTGTCTTTATGTTTAATGACTTGTCGGTCCAGTTTGTCGATGAGAGTGTCGATGGCGGCGTAGAGATCTTGTGCCAGGCTTTCAACATGAATATCTTTGCCACTGATGTGCAGATTAATGTCTGCTTTATGGCGTTTTTCCTTTTCTTTGAGCTTGTCCACGGTCAGGATGACGGCGATATCAATTACTTGATCGAAATGCCGCCTGATACGTTCAAGCTTATTTTGCACATGTTCACGAATTGCAGGAGTTACTTCGAGGTGATGTCCACTGATGGTGAGATTCATACTACGCTCCTTGGTAATCTTACTTGTTACAAACATTTTGTCTTAACTCAATTAATGTAAATTTAATCAGACGATGAATTGGCAGACTAATACTTAAATTATTTATTGAGCTAAATTATATATAGCAACACACGAGGATATTTCAAGAACAAGTTACAAAGATTTGCGCAGGCTTACTGGCGGGATTTTCAAGGCCTCGCGATATTTGGCGACTGTGCGTCGCGCAATTACCATGCCTTGTTCTCCCAGCATGTCTGCAATCTTGCTGTCAGAGAGTGGGATTTTCTGGTCTTCTGCTCCTATCAACTGCTTGATGAGTGCACGTATCGCGGTGGATGATGCTTCCCCCCCTGCTTCCGTCGCGACATGGCTACCGAAGAAATATTTCAACTCAAACATACCATGCGGGGTCAGCATGTATTTTTGCGTCGTTACACGAGAAATAGTGCTCTCGTGTAAACCCAGTGTATCAGCAATTTCGCGCAACACAAGTGGTCGCATTGCAACGGCACCGTGCGTGAAAAAATTACGTTGTCTTTCAACTATCGCTTGTGAAACCCGCAAAATCGTATCAAAGCGTTGCCGCATATTTTTGATTAGCCAGCGCGCCTCTTGCAATTGGGAACCTAGCGTACCGTCACCCCGATTTTGCTTCATGATGCTGGCGTACATACTATTAACACGTAGCTTTGGCATCACATCTTGATTGAGTAATACTTGCCAGCCGTTCACTGTCTTTCTGACTATCACATCCGGCACGACATAATCTGAAGCCGCCACGGCAAATTCAGCACCCGGTTTGGGGTTACATTGACGAATAACCACTTGCGCTTCGCGTAAATCCTCGTCATCACAATTAAGGATTTTCTTCAACTTATTAAAATCTCTTTGAGCGAATAAAGTGATGTGGCTCTCAACAATTTTTTGCGCCAGCCGACGCGTCACAAAAGGAATTTTAGGAAAACGTTTAATCTGCAAGGCCAGACATTCGGATACATTTCTGGCACCGACACCGCTAGGGTCAAAGTTCTGCAACATGTTCAGCGCAAAGGATAATTCTTCCGGCTCAACACATAATTCCAATGGCAAGCTGGCATGAATTTCTTCAAGCGTTTCCATCAAATAGCCATTGGTATCCAAGGCATCAATCATCAGCTCAATCAGAGCACGATCACGGGGCTCGCGAATGTTCAATCGCATCTGCTCCAACAAGTGATCTCTGAGGCTAGTTTGTGCTGCTTCTAACTGCGGACGTCCGTCATCTTCTTCTGACGATTTGCTGCCTTGAGGAACATCATCAAAGCTCCACTCTTCTTCATTCGCGCTGGTGCTATCGGCAGAGGCAGCGACTTCGCTAAGCTCGGCATTTTCAGTACTGGCACTTGCAGTAGCTGCATCGCCATTCATTTCTGGCGCGGCGAATTCAGTTTCAGAATTATTCGTAGTCGCACTGATGGCGCCGTCGGCCAGCAAGCGCACTGCATTATCCATAGGATCATCTACCCGCTCCAACATGGGATTGTCGGAAAGTAGATTTTCTAACTCTTGATGTAGCTCCAGCGTGGACAATTGCAGCAAACGTATCGATTGCTGCAATTGGGGCGTTAAGGCCAAATGCTGGGACGTGCGGAGTTGCAGGCTTTGCTTCATCATCGTATGGCTTCCCGCTACATGCGGAAATGCTCTCCCAGATAAACTCGGCGAACCGATTCGTCTTTAATGATATCGTCTGGCTTACCAGTCGCCAACACAGCGCCCTGATTAATGATGTAGGCATGGTCACAAATGCCAAGAGTTTCGCGTACATTGTGATCTGTGATCAGAACGCCGATACCCCGGTTTTTAAGGAAGCGCACAATCCGTTGGATCTCAATGACGGCAATCGGATCGACGCCTGCAAAAGGCTCATCCAACAACACGAAACGAGGATTGGTTGCCAATGCTCTGGCGATCTCTACCCTGCGACGTTCACCACCCGACAAGGATAAAGCCTGATTTTCACGAATGCCGTCAATCTGCAATTCGGCCAGCAAGGTGTCTAAACGTTTTTCAATTTTCTTTTTACTCAGAAATTGATCGTTTTCATCTTTTTGTAATTCAAGAACTGCACGGATATTGTCTTCTACAGACAGCTTACGAAATACCGAGGCCTCTTGCGGCAAATAAGATAAGCCCAAGGTTGCACGTTTGTGTATGGGTAAGCGCGAGATATCAACACCATCAATATTGATCTCACCGGCATCAGAGGGTACCAGTCCAACAATCATATAAAACGATGTAGTCTTGCCAGCGCCGTTCGGACCTAGCAAACCGACCACTTCACCGCTCTTTACTTCCAACGACACGTCACGGACGACTTGCCGCGCGCCATAGCGCTTTTGCAAACCCTTAACTAATAATGTACTCATCTTATTCTTTGACTTTTTTGTCGGATTTTGGAGCCAAAATTAACGTCACACGTCCGCCACCGTCAACAGATTTTCCAGACGTATTATTAGTCGCCACGAATACATCGCTAAGACTGTCGTAGGATAAAAAGTCGCCCTGCTGTTCCTGTGTGACGGTTTTACCTTCAAGATATTTCACGTCAGCCTTAGAAATAAATTTTACTAATTCTGTCCTGGTGTCATATTCGACCCGGTCTGCTACACCTTCTACCCATAAGTCTGGACCGCCGTCACGCTTTTGACGGAAAAATACTTTGCCGCCCGCAACAGCATAGAGAACAGCACTCTGCGTTCCATCTTGTGCGGTTGTCACGACAGCGCGCTCGGCTTTGACTAACAAGGTACCTCGGGTCAAAACGACATTCCCCGTGATGGTAGATACGTTTTTCTTCCCTTCGGAAATAGAATGATCTGCGGTAATTTCTGTCGGCTTATCGGCATCCGCTTTTTCAGCAAATGCCGCCGAATGTAAAACTACTGCACTGACAGCACATAAAAAGCCGCCGATCAGATGCTTGAATTGTTTATTGTGGAAGCTCATTACTTGCTCTCCATTTTGATTAATTAGATGTTTTTTGCTTCGTGCCTGACTTCGCACCTGGCTTAGTAAAATGCATGTGAACCTGACTTAGTAACTGAGTCTCTTGTGTCTCATTATTCGCCGTCATTCCAACTGCATGTGTTTCTGAATTTTGTGAATACAAGGTCACGGGATGATCTGTTTTCATCGTATTCAGATCGGGTAACAACAATAGATAATCGGTATTTAACTGCATGTATTTTGTAGTATCACTCTCAGGCCTTACTACCTGAACATTGTCATACAGATGAATCTCGTCACTTTGGGTATTAATCTCAACTTGTGCTTTAGCTTGCTCGCTAAGTTGTGCAGTTTTTTGCTCTACCAGTCCGCGATCAGCACGTACTGTTACAGGAGTTTTATCTTTATCAAAACTATTAATACGGGGTTGTGTAATTTCAAAATTATCATATTGCGGGTTATGAGTGAGCCGGCTACCGGTGACATGAAAATTCGCCTGTCCTTTGTTCGACAAACGGATGAAATTAAAATTTTCCACATAGTAATCAGGATCGGTACGAGCAGCACTGCGCATATTTCCTTCTTCATCACTTTTGCGTAAAACTTGCAGCACCCAAAAGCTACCCATCGCAATTACGCCGAGCATAATAATGCCTACCCAGACGCGGAAACGATCTGCAGAAAAAATATACTTCATAGTAGAAAAGGCGCTAAGGCCTGGTCGTATTTACCTTGCGCCCGCAAAATAAAATCACAAACTTCGCGTACCGCACCATTGCCACCACTCACCTGCGTGATGTAATCAACACGGCAACGTACCTCGGCATGTCCATTCGGTACGCTGGCGGCAAAACCAACCCGCGATAATACCGGCAAGTCAATTACATCATCACCGATAAAGCCGCAATGCTCTGCTTCGACCTTCAACTCAGCGCATAATTCTTGAAAAGCAGACCGTTTGTCATGAATACCCTGGCGCAAATGAACAATCCCCAAATCTGCTGCACGACGCGCCACAATAGGCGACTGACGCGCACTGATGATGGCAGTCTGAATACCGGCTTGTTGCAGCAAACGAATTCCCTGACCATCCAGCACATTAAAGCTTTTCATCATTTCGCCATCAGGGCCAAAATGCAGGCTACCACTGGTCAAAATACCGTCTACATCAAAAATCATTAATTGGACTTGAGCTGCCTTGGCAACTGCATTTGAATTCAACATTGTCGTTGCAGTCATCAAATCACCTTAGCGCGGGTCAGGTCATGAATATGCAGAGCGCCGACTAATTTGCCATGTTCATCCGCTACCAACAATTGATTAATTCTATGGGTTTCCATTACCTCAACCGCTTCAACTGCCAACTGCTCCGCACGAATGCTGCGTGGATTTTTATGCATCACATCCGCGATCACAATTTTAGTAAAGTCCTGAACACTTTCCATCAAACGACGTAAATCACCATCGGTAAATACGCCGATTACCCGCTGCTCATGATCGACTACGGCTGTCATCGCCATGCCTTTTTTGGTAATTTCCATCAGCGCAACGGTCAACTTAGTGTCAGGCGTCACTTGAGGAATATCGTCGCCGCTACGCATCACATCGCGGACATGTGTCAACAAACGGCGACCGAGCGCGCCACCGGGGTGGGAGCGGGCGAAATCTTCTTCACGGAAACCACGTGCATCCAAGACCGCAACAGCAAGTGCATCGCCCAGTGCCAGTGTGACTGTCGTACTGGCCGTTGGTGCGAGGTTAAGCGGACAAGCTTCTTTGTCGACATGCACATTTAAATGCACGTCGGCCAGTTTTGCCAAACCCGACACCGGATTGCCAGTCAAGGTAATCAGTTTGACACCTAGGCGTTTGATGATAGGGGCAATCGCGATCAATTCCGACGCTTCGCCTGAATAAGAGATACCAATAAATACATCTTGGGGCGTCACCATACCTAAGTCGCCGTGTGCAGCTTCGGCGGCATGTACAAACAAAGCAGGCGTTCCAGTCGATGCGAAAGTCGCAGCGATCTTACGGGCAATATGGCCCGATTTGCCAATACCAGAAACAACTACCCGCCCCTGGCAGTGCAGTAGCAGATCAGTAGCCAGGGCAAATGCCGCGTAATCGTCGGAAAGTCGGGATTGCAGAACCTTGATTGCGTCTGCTTCGATCTGCAAAGTCTCGCTTGCCAATAGCAAAGCACGACGGGCAAAGGTTTCGTCAGGCGCAAGGCTGGTCGAAAGTTTAGAAGAAAGCTTAGACGACACGTCCGCCGGAGTTTGGGTGGGGATAAAGTTAATAGAGCTCATCCCGAGAGTATAAACGAAATTGGCTAAGCAAAAACTCTGCCAGTTTGCATAAGCTTGCATATGTTGCTTGCCAGTGAATATTGTTCGTTTTTTTGATCATCTAAGCAATAATGCTTGCATGACCGCACTTGACACTACCCTCCTCTTACTCGCCGCCTCCGTTCTAGGTGTCGTCGCTTTCCGTATGCTGCAATTGCCTCCGATGCTGGGTTATCTGGTGGTCGGTATTTTGATCGGCCCGTTTGGTCTGGGGCTGGCAGAAGATAGTGCGGCCACGCATGAGCTGGCCGAATTTGGCGTCGTGTTTTTAATGTTTTCCATTGGGCTGGAGTTTTCGCGCTCAAAACTGATGTCGATGCGCAGAACTGTGTTCGGGCTGGGTCTGGCGCAAGTGCTGGTCACTATTGCCAGCAGCATGGGGATTGGATTAGCAGCATCTTACTGGCTGCCTCAACATTTTAATATCAGTTGGGAAGCCGCCTTCGCGCTAGGCGGTGCGCTGGCTATGTCGTCCACCGCCATCGTTTCTAAAATGCTGACCGAAAAACTGGAGCTGGAAAGCCCGCATGGCCGACAAATTATCAGCATTTTATTGTTTCAGGATCTGGCGTTTGTCCCTTTGCTGATCCTGGTACCGGCGCTGGCATCGCATTCCAGCAATTTGTTTGAAGCTCTCGCATGGGCCAGCGGGAAAGCCGCTCTGGTCTTGTTTCTGCTGTTATTTGTTGGACAAAAACTAGTACGCGGCTGGTTTAGCATCGTCGTCAAACGCCGCTCGCAAGAACTCTTCATGCTTAATCTGTTGTTGATCACGCTAGGTGCGGCATGGCTGACTGAGCACGCGGGTTTATCCATGGCGCTGGGTGCCTTTGTCGCTGGCATGCTCATCTCAGAGACTGAATACAAGCATCAGGTCGAAGAAGACATCAAATCCTTCCGCGATGTCTTGCTAGGTTTATTTTTTATCACCATCGGCATGCTGTTAAATTTACGCCTGGTGTTTGAGCATCCGCTACTCGTTTTGATCTTGCTGCTGGGACCGGTATTGCTCAAATTTTTACTGATTACCGGTCTTGCCAAACTATTTGGCAGCACAGGCAGCGTCGCCTTGCGTACTGGTTTGGGTTTGGCACAGGCGGGAGAATTTGGCTTTGTCTTATTAAATCAGGCTGGCGGTTTGCAACTGCTTGATCCGCTGTTATTGCAATTAATACTCGCGTCAATGGTGTTGTCGATGCTGGCATCGCCTTTTATTCTGGCCAAATCTGACGCCATCGTGATGAAGTTGTCCGCTAACGAATGGATGATGCAGTCGCTGGCACTGACCCAAATCGCTGCCCGCACCATGAGCACCAAGCGGCATGTCATCGTTGCTGGTTTTGGTCGTAGCGGGCAAAGTCTGGCACGCGTATTGACTGAAGAAAATATTGATTACTACGCACTCGATCTGGACCCGGATCGCATCCGCGAAGCCCAGACTGCCGGTGCCAATGTATCGTATGGTGATGCAGCACGGCGCGAAAGTCTGATCGCCGCCGGCATCAAACGCGCCGCCTCATTGGTGATTACTTACAAAGATACTCAATCCGCATTAAAAATCTTGCATCTGGTGCAAGAACTTAATCCCAGCCTGCCAGTGATTGTACGTAGCCATGACGATAGCGACATCAATAAATTACGCGAGGCCGGTGCAACCGAGGTCGTGCCAGAACTGATGGAAGGCAGCCTGATGCTCGCCTCGCATGCCCTGGTGCAGCTTGGTGTGCCGCTGCGTCGTGTAGTACATCGGGTGCAGGCTGCGCGTGAAGAACGTTATGAATCGTTGCGCGGTTATTTCCACGGTGCCAGTGATGCCGCGGACGGACCAGAAAACATGCAAATCCGTTTGCACACGATTGTTCTGGGTGAGCACGCCAATGCCGTCGGTAACACCTTAGATAAATTAGATCTGGAGAATCTGGATGTAGATGTCACAACGGTGCGCCGTGGCAAGACGCGACTAGAACAAGATCAAGGGAAAAGCAGGGACATTATTCTGCTTGCAGGCGATGTCATTGTCGTACGAGGTACGGCAGAAGCTGTCGCTAGAGCAGAGCAACGGCTGTTAAAATAGCGAGCATTTTTCTGTTTGCTCCATCAATTGCTACTTAGGCAATTTGCATCATTCAACCCATTTAAGAAGGCAAGCTGTGATGTTCAATCCATCCGACTATATTAAAGAACATATCCGCACTGTGGAAAACTGGCCACAGCAAGGCGTTATGTTTCGTGACATCACCCCATTGCTGCAGAATCCCAAAGTATTCCGGGTGCTGATCGACATGTTCGTACATCGCTATATGGATGAAAAACTCGATGTTGTCGCTGGTCTGGATGCCCGTGGTTTTATCATCGGATCGGTGCTGGCTTATGAACTCAATCTGGGTTTTGTGCCCATCCGCAAAAAAGGCAAACTGCCCTTCCACACGGTATCCGAGCAATATGAATTGGAATACGGCAGTGCCACGGTAGAACTGCATTCCGACGCCTGCAAACCCGGTGACCGCGTCGTGCTGATCGATGATCTGATCGCCACTGGCGGCACTATGATGGCGGGTAAAAAACTGTTAGAACGTCTGGGCGCAGAAGTCATCGAAGGTGCGGTGATTGTCGATTTGCCAGAACTGGGAGGATCAAAACTGATTCAGGCCAGCGGCATGCCTTTGTACACCGTTTGTAATTTTGATGGTCATTAAGCAAATCAGGAAAATACCGGGTTGCTATTGTTGCAATCAACAATGCTGAGCAAACCGTCAACACAAAAAAGAGCCAATTAATTTGGCTCTTTTTTTACATTTAACACAAATGACAAAACTAGATCAGCCAATATACTGCACTATGTATTTTTAAGTTGTCCAGAGGATTACTGGACAATAGGCTATATTTTAAAAAATTAATGGGGAGTATATGAATTTCTTCTGCATTACCTTCCTTGTCAGCTCGCCCAAAACAAGCCCGGCCAACGCCTGCTAAAACTCATCAGACATCGGCTTGCCGTACATGCGCGGGAATCCGCGGATGAATAATCCGGAACCATAAAGGCGGACAAAACGCCAGCACCACCATCGCCCCATAACCGCCCGGTAATTGCGGTGCCTCTTCAAAATGGCGCAACTCCTGGTAGCGTCGAGATGCGTAGGCATGATGATCGGAATGCCGCGCCAGATTCATCAAAAACCAGTTCATCAAACGATAGCTGGAATTCCATGAGTGCTCTGGACGAACACGCTCATAACCGTTATCAGTGCGTTGCCGGGTCAGGCCGTAATGCTCGACGTAATTGATCGCCTCCAGCTCACAAAACGCCACGACAGCCTGGCCGACAAAAAAACACACACCAGCCCAACCAAAGAGTAAAAACGCTGCCGCAGCAAACACAGTAGATACCGCAGACCAAAGCAATACCTCATTGCGCCAGGCTGACAGTCCACGTTTTTGAAGACGATTTTTTTCGAGTCGCCAGGCATTCAGAGTGTTGTGCCAGACCGCTTGTGGAATAAAGCCATACACCGTTTGCCATAACTTGGCAGACGACGCGTCCTTAGGGGTAGATACGTTCACATGATGTCCATATACGTGCTCAATTTTAAATCCGCCATAACAGACGGAAGACAACAAGATGCCACCAACCCACTGCTCTAAGCGCGTTGGTTTATGGACCAACTCATGCGCAACGGTGATCGCCAAAATCCCCGATACGGCACCGACTGAAAAGATCCAGCCTAGCTTGCCGATCCAATTAAAATCCGTCGTCGTGAACACATGCAAACCCCACCACAGCGACAACAATTGCACCGGCAATGCAGCCAGCGCAATCCACCGATACAGAGCTATATGGCGCACGTTCTCCTCAGGCTGTGAGGTATCTTGACCAACCACATAATCGATCAGACTCAAAACCCCATACATCACAAAAAAAGGCCAGAACGCAAATAGATTCGGCATCTCCAGAGCACGACCAAATCGCCAGGCATCAAACAAAGACATCGGCACCAACAGGATCAAAAAAAAGCGCAGCGGCCAGATCCAACGCGCAATGAGCGAGGGAGATTGAGCAGGTAAAGATGGCTGTTGGGTCGTCATAGCAAAATTTTCAGTCGTCGATCAATTAAAACAATATAGCAGGTCAATTAGATTTTTGATGTTGCGATGCATCACGCATGAATAGAATGAATCAGAGGCAAAAATCCAGTGTCTTTGGATTAATACCCATCGAAATATATTCCCTCAACGCCTCCTGCGCCAAAACACAATTCTGAATCGCCGCCGACCTAGACTATAAACTGATCACCAAGCTTATCGACAATTATTTTTCTTAAAATTGTGACATCAGCACCGTCAAACTGACCCGCAACTGGCAGCGCAAAGTACAGACGTGGCATTCCAAGTGCGCTATACTTCAGCCAATCCGAGGAGCGTTGCGACGAAATCTTGCTATTTCGCCAGGCTTGGATGATCAACACTGCAACTGCGCTCACGTTACTTTTTTCACTTAGAAAGGAGGGCGTGATGAACGCCACCACCATGACTACCGCAGCCGCCACACCTGTTTCAAACTCAGCAGCAAAATCCACTCAAGACTTTTTCGTCGCCGATATCAGCTTAGCTAGCTGGGGTCGCAAAGAAATCCAGATCGCAGAAACAGAAATGCCAGGCCTGATGGCAATTCGTGAAGAATTCGCTGCCAGCCAGCCATTAAAAGGTGCGCGCATTACTGGCTCCCTGCATATGACAATCCAGACTGCGGTACTGATCGAAACGCTAAATGCACTCGGCGCACAAGTACGCTGGGCTTCCTGCAATATTTACTCCACGCAAGATCACGCTGCTGCTGCAATCGCTGCGGGTGGCACGCCGGTATTCGCATTTAAAGGCGAAAATCTGGATGAATACTGGGATTTCACACACCGTATTTTTGACTGGACTGACGGTGGTTATTCCAACATGATTTTGGATGACGGCGGCGACGCAACATTGTTGCTGCACCTCGGTACACGTGCAGAGAAAGATATTTCTGTTCTGGCAAACCCGGGGTCAGAAGAAGAAATCTGCCTCTTCAATGCCATCAAATCCAAGCTTGCAACTGATGCTACCTGGTACTCCAAACGTCTGGCAGCAATCAAAGGCGTGACAGAAGAAACGACTACTGGTGTGCACCGTTTGTACCAGATGCACAAAGAAGGCAAACTCGCCTTCCCAGCGATCAACGTCAATGATTCCGTCACTAAATCCAAGTTCGACAATTTGTACGGTTGCCGTGAATCTTTAGTCGATGGCATCAAGCGCGCAACTGACGTCATGATCGCCGGTAAGGTAGCAGTGATCGCTGGCTATGGTGACGTGGGCAAAGGTTCAGCGCAAGCAATGCGTGCACTGTCTGCACAAGTCTGGGTCACAGAAATCGATCCTATCTGTGCATTGCAAGCAGCAATGGAAGGCTATCGTGTTGTGACGATGGAATATGCAGCGGAACACGGTGATATTTTCGTGACGACGACCGGTAATTACCACGTCATCAGCCATGCTCACATGCTGAAGATGAAAGATCAGGCAATTGTCTGCAACATCGGCCACTTCGACAATGAAATCGACGTCGCCGCACTCAAGCAATACACCTGGGAAAACATCAAGCCACAAGTCGATCACGTGATCTTCCCTAGCGGTCGTCGCATTATCTTGCTGGCCGAAGGTCGTCTGGTCAATCTGGGTTGCGGCACTGGTCATCCATCGTATGTGATGAGTTCTTCTTTTGCGAATCAAACCATCGCACAAATCGAACTGTTCTTAAACAATGACAAGTATCCGGTTGGCGTCTACACATTGCCAAAACATCTGGATGAAAAAGTCGCTCGCCTGCAATTGAAAAAACTTAATGCGCAGTTGAGTGAGCTGACAGATGAGCAAGCAGCATATATCGGCGTCAGCAAAAATGGCCCTTACAAGCCAGAGCAATATCGTTATTAATCAGCAGGCTTGGTAGAATGAAAGCCCATCTCCCGCTTTAGGGGGGAGGGGCATTTACCGCAGTATTTCCCTCTCAAACGCCATCACACTGGAGAACCCATGCGCCTGCTAGCCACCTGGATCATCAACGGCCTCGCCTTACTTGCCCTACCCTACCTTATGCACTCGGTGTCGATTGACAGCTTTGTTACCGCACTGATTGTTGCCTTGGTATTGGGTTTTGTGAATGCCATCATCCGCCCTATTCTGCTGATTTTGACACTGCCAGTCACTGTGCTGACGCTTGGCCTGTTCATCTTCATCATCAATGGTCTGATGTTCTGGGGTGTCGCCAATTTAGTTGATGGTTTCCATGTCGCTGGTTTCTGGTCAGCTGTGGGTGGCGCATTGTTATATAGCGTGATCTCTTGGACGCTCTCCACCTTACTGTTTAAAAAATAATGTCTGAGCACAATTTTAGTATCGAATTTTTCCCGCCCAAAACAGCGGAAGGCGCAGAAAAATTGCGTGTTACACGTGCCAAACTGGCAGAGTTGCAACCTAAATATTTCTCAGTCACCTTTGGCGCTGGCGGTACCACGCAACAAGGTACGCTGGATACAGTGATCGATATACGCAAAGAAGGTTATGCAGCAGCACCACATCTGTCTTGCGTCGGCGGCACCCGCGATTCTATCCGCGATATTCTCAAACAATATCAGGCCAATGACATCCATCGTCTGGTCGCCTTACGTGGCGATTTACCCAGCGGTTATGGTGCAGCAGGTGAGTTCCGTTATGCCAATGAGTTGGTGGAATTTATTCGTGCAGAAACCGGTGACTGGTTCCATATCGAAGTTGCCGCTTATCCAGAAATGCACCCTCAAGCACGCTCGCCACAAGATGATTTGCAAAGTTTTGTGCGCAAGATGAACGCTGGTGCAAATGCGGCGATCACCCAATATTTTTACAATCCTGATGCCTACTTTCAGTTTGTAGAACTGGCACAAAAAGCGGGTGTCACCGCACCGATCGTAGCTGGCATCATGCCAATTACGAACAGCAGCCAGCTGATGCGATTCTCAGAAATGTGCGGCGCAGAAATCCCACGTTGGGTACGCTTAAAACTAGCCAGCTTCGGCGATGACACGGCCTCGATTAAAGCCTTTGGCCTGGATGTGGTAACGAACTTGTGCGAACGCTTGCTGGCGGGCGGTGCACCTGGCTTGCATTTTTATTCGCTAAATCAAGCAGCGGCGACTACAGCGATTTGGCAGCGTTTAGTGTAGTCATTTCAACGCAGAAATGAGCTCACTAGCAGCTTGATAACAGTCGCTATTGACAGCTCTGGCGTGTGAGATCGCAGTCAAACATAAAAATCAAGCAGTAAACTCTTTAGAATTTTATGGGGCAAAGAAAATAAGTATTTAATGGGAGTATCCATAAAATAAAGGCAGATGTCCAATTAAGTTATGGACATCTGCCTTAGTAATTAAGGTACTACCACCTAGTATCTTATATCAAGCCTCAGAAATTAAGCCTTCACTACACGCTGATAGCTGGGTCGTTTTGTCTGCAATACAGCTTTGCTGTGCTCTTCCAAAGCCAGTGCTAAGGCTGGTACATCATCTGACTGCAACTTGGCCTGGACCAGCATTAGCTCGTCACGGCGGAACACATGCAATTGCACGGTGTCGCCGACGCTGTAGCGACTCAATGCATTCGTCAGACCATCTGCGGCATCGGCGGCGCTGACCCGCAAACCGTTGATGGCGATCAGCACATCTCCTGCGGACAATCCTGCACGGTGTGCAGCGCGACCTTCGTATACATTAACTAGTTTGCAGTCATTGCCGTCTTTGCCGGTACGTACACCCAGCACTGGTTTGACTATTTTTGCAGACTTGCTGCCATCGTTGAGGACGACCCCAAAATCTTCAAATAATTTAGATAGCGGCAAATCTTCCGTACCGCGCACGTAACGATCTAAGAAGCGCTTGGCATTGATGCCAGTTGCTTGTTGTATGATCGCCTCAATCTCGTTTTCGCCCAGACCTTGTTGCTGACCTAACGCTGTCTTTTGATAGAAATCACGTCCAAATTTTTGCCATAGTGCGCGCATCAAATCGTCCAGCGATTTTTTCCCCGCAGTCTCGATACGGATTGTCAGATCGAGTGCCAGTCCGACCAGTGAGCCTTTGGTGTAATAGCTGACAATCGCGTTGGGTGAATTCTCATCCTGGCGATAATATTTGGTCCAGGCATCAAAACTAGATTCGGCCACGCTTTGTTTTTTACGACCCGATCCTCGCATGACCATGTTGATGGTTTTAGAAACCAGCTTAAAGTAACTAGCCTCGCTGATTAAGCCAGAACGTACCAACATCAGATCATCGTAATAGCTGGTAAAACCCTCAAACAGCCATAGCAGGCTGGTGTAATTTTCTTGCCTTAAATCGTAGTGGGCAAATGCTGCGGGCTTAATACGTTTGACATTCCAAGTATGGAAATATTCATGACTGCACAGACCCAAAAAGTTCTGGTAGCCATCAGTTATTTCGGTCTGGTGCTTAGCTGGCAAATCGCTACGATTACAAATCAGCGCAGTCGATGCGCGATGCTCAAGACCGCCATAACCGTCACCCACAGCCATGGTCATAAACACATAGCGATCCATCGGTGCACGTTTGGTCTTGGGCTCAAAAAAAGCAATTTGAGTTTCGCAGATTTTTTTTACGTCTGCGGTGATGCGTTGCAAATCGATATTGGGTACGGTGCCTGTCACGACAAAATCATGCGGCACACCATGCGCCTCAAAACTCGCCAAAGCAAAATTGCCCATCTCTACCGGATGATCAATCAGCTCGTCATAGTTGGCGGCGATATAAGTGCCAAAGCCGTAGCGTTTTGCTTTTAATTCAGGCAGCGATGTGGCAACGCGCCAGGTCTTGCAAGCGGCATCATCAGCGCGCTGGATGTCCACAATATGCGGCGACATCTCTTGTCCCAGCACCTGCAAAAATACGCTAGTGCCGTTGTAAAAACCATGTTGCTGATCCAGATGCGCTGCACGGACCGACAAATCCCATGCATAGACCTCGTACTCCAAGGTCAAGACGCCATCACAGGCAGCGGCTTGCCATGTATGTTTGTCGAGTTTTTTGACGGCAATTTTTTTACCTGCGCTATGTGCTTGCAGTTGCACAATATTGCGCGAGAATTCACGCACCATATAGCTACCGGGTATCCAGGCGGGTAACATCACAATCTGCCCCGCAGGATCAGGCTGACTTATTTGTAGGCTGACTTGGTATAGATGACCAGCTAAATCTTTGGGGACAATGCTGTACTTGATTGCGCTTGCTGATGTGGACTCTTTATTCTTCACAACGATCCTATTTTTAATTATATTTCTCATACGCATTATTCCCCCTGACATCGCTACTGGTTTTGTCGCCACTTATTTTTTCAGCGTACATTTGCCGCAATAAAAGTAAAAGCGAGTGCGGCAACCACAACGCCCGTTAATTTTAAGCGTAATGCGATAAACCATATGGGTAGTTCATAACGAAGATAGAGCTGCTTGTCGAACTGATAGGCGACCACAAAACCAATAATTTGTACTAAAAAACCAACGCCAACGTTAACCATAGAACACCAGGCAATCATGGAAGGGATAACGCCCCACAACAAAGCTTTGCGGGTATCTGCAGGATTTAAATTTTTCGACATTAAAGCAATGCCCCAGTGTAAACCGCCCAAAAAAGACAAAATCGCAACGCCATAAGATAGCTGAGCTTTGATGAAATAACCCAACCAGTCAGGATGCACAATCCAGCATGCCAAGCTTAACAAACAAAAGGGAATGAGCCCGGCGAAACCCAGTTTGTTCACAAGCTGCTTGTTCGGAATATCCATTTTTTGCGTTCTTCTTTAGTTTTTTTGTCAGCATTTATCAATGCTGCTGTTACGGCAATACTCGGATTACCTATCAATTACCATTAGCCGATATTTTATGAGGAATCGCCGACATTAGATATATTTGGCCATAGGCATAAGAAAGAAATTAGTCAGCTTTTTTTAAAAACAACTAATTCAATCTTAAAAATACCGAATGTCGTCCTTTTTAGGTATATTGATGATTCGATCAGCGAGAAAAATATCCCATTAAATAATCTCTGCGGTCTTAGCTCAGACTGTCTAATTCTAGGCAAAAATGGCCCTACTCAACAATCCAGGCATGCTCCACACGCGCTGTAAAATTTTATGGCAAACGAGGCTCGTCACATCCTGGACGGCAAAACTTATACTGTGTTTTATTTTTTTTGCGTTGTACTCACATCACACTGAGGCAACTGAAGTCAACCCAAGCATTATGTTAACTTTAGGCAAATACGCCCATCTCAATGCCAAGATTGACAGCTTACCAAGTCTAAAAAATCTCGGGTCAACGCCACTATTCTCGACTCAAAATTCCGCTACTGGCGCGACCAAACCAAGCACTGACAGCGTGGATAGCGCCTTAACTAACAGCAATTCTAGCCCCCACAAAGTTCCATCAATTGCGGACTCGCCACCGCTTTTTTTCAGCATCACAGTGCCGTTAATGGTTGGCTTTTTAGTGATGCTTATTTTGCTTCTATTTGTGCTGCAAACTAAAAAACGCAGCCAACGAGAACTACAAAAAAGTGAGCGCAATTATCGTGAGCTATTCAACTTTAGTAGTGAGGCGATTGTTATCCGAGACATGGAAACCGGTAAGTTAATTGATGTCAACCACCGCTTTACTGAGCTATATGGATTTGCAGCAGAAGACGTAGCCGCGCTCAACATCAAAAATACCAGTTCTGATGTCGCACCATATACAGAAGCAGAAGCGGTCTACTGGTTAGCAAAAGCGATTAATGAAGGTCCGCAATTATTTGAATGGCACGCCAAACATGCCGATGGTCATCTGTTTTGGGTAGAGGTGTCATTACACATAGAAGAGCTGGAAGGAAAGCAGCGATCAGTGGCTTCCGCCAGAGATATTACCGAGCGCAAACTCGCTGTTGCCCGCGCTAACGCCATAGAGCAACAAATGCAGCGGACCTATAAAAATCTACCGATTGCCTTATTCACTATTGATAAGAACCATAAGGTGACGCAATGGAACACCTTGCTGGAGCAAATGACAAACACCAACGCGAACGAGATTGTCGGATCAGATCACACATGGCGAGGTTTTTATCTTGAGCCAAGGCCTTGCCTGGCTGACTTTGTGCTGAATAATGCGACGATGGATGAGATCCAAACACATTATAAGAACCCAGTTTTGCACAGCAAAGTCGTGATCGGTGGCATCGAAACGGAAGCTTTTTTAAAGCTGATTGACGTTGTTGGTGATACTGGAAAATGGCTACAGTTCACCGCGGTGCCTTTGTTGGATGAAGATGGTCAGATGATTGGCGCCTTAGAAACGCTAACCGATATGACCGAGCGCAAACTAGCTGAAATCGCCTTGCGTAATAGCGAGGCGACATACAGAACCCTGATAGATCACGCGCCGGAGGCGATGCTGGTTTTAGACGCTGACAAGAATCGCTTTATCGATGTCAATCGTAATGCCCTACAACTTTTTCGCTACCAGCACGCAGATTTGCTAAAGCTTAGCCCGATCAAACTCGTCTCGACTAAAGATAATGACGGAAAGGATCTGACGAGTACGATTGTCGGCTATTTTAATGAATCATTGATTGGGCCAGACCTTCGTTTTGAATTGAAGTGCGTGCGCTCTGATGGTACAAAATTCCCATGTGAGCTACATCTGGTGAGGCTGCCAAGTCCGCAAAATACACGACTCATCCGTTGCAATATCACTGATATCACAGAACGTAAAGCTGCCGAAGAAGCGATTTTAAAAGAGCGGAATTTTCTCGAAGCCTTATTAGACGCAATGCCAATCCCCATTTTCTATAAAAATAAAGATGGTATCTATCTGGGTTGTAATGACGCGTTCATCACGATGACGGGACTCACCCGTGAAAAAATTATTAATAAAAAAATGACTGACTGGCTAGAGCCGAACCGAGTCAAGCTGTATGAGGAGAAAGATCAAGAGCTATACCAGAAGTATGAAAAACAAGTTTTCCAATTACACCTTGACGACTATTTTAATGAAGTTAAACATGTGATCTTTCACCGTGCAGTGTATAAAAACCAATTCGGTATTGTTGATGGAATGATCGGTGCAATTTTAGATATTACTGAACTAGAAAAAACCAAAATCGCATTAGAACAATTAAACCTTGCGCTGGAGAGTCGTGTACTAGAACGCACCGAAGAATTACAGCAAGCGATGAAGCATTTAATCCAGTCTGAAAAGCTCGCGGCGCTGGGGAATCTGGTTGCAGGCATTGCTCATGAACTGAATACACCGATCGGCAATATCGTCACAATCGCATCCACCCTCAAAGACGAAACCAGTAGCTTTTTAGATAAACTCAATGGCGGTGGATTACGAAAAAGTGAGGCAATACAGTCTGCCACACTCATGCATGAAGCTGGCAAGATGATAGAACACAATGCAATTCGTAGCGCCAAGCTAATTTCTGATTTCAAGCAAGTCGCAGTGGATCAATCGAGTGCCCGGCGCCGTTCGTTTGATCTGGAATCAACAGTGCAAGAAGTGATGACAACACTGCTGCCAATGCTAAAGCGCACGAGTCATGTCGTCGAGATCGATATCCCGGAAAAAATTCAACTTGATAGTTACCCTGGCCCGATAGAACAGATCATTACTAATTTGACTTCCAACTCTTTACTGCATGGATTTGAGCATATAGAAAAAGGACATATTTCAATTAAAGCGCAATTGCTGAATGAAGAAATTATATTGGATTATCAAGATAACGGACATGGCATGACGGCAGAAACTCAGGTGCATTTGTTTGATCCATTTTTTACGACCAAGCTAGGACAAGGCGGCAGTGGACTAGGACTTTATATTGTCTACAACCTGGTAACGGGTGTGCTAGGTGGGCGCATCAGCATCCATAGCAGTCTGGACACGGGTGCGCACTTCACGCTGTGCTTGCCACAAAAGGCGCCATAAAATTCCCGGCGCCAACTCCAGGAATGCAATCGCTATCAGCAAAGCATCAATATTGAATTATTAATACTAGCACTGAGTATATTTTAATCGTCCAGAACAAACTTGGACAATAGCCCCCCTATTTATCAACATACTCCCAAATAAATATCATTTATTGAGATAAATAACAGGTGAACTAATGAGCGTACCCCACCTGTATTTTCTCCTTAAGACTGCCGCAACACCCGCATACAATCGGCATACCCACCCTGAATACGATCTTGCTCCACATGCCGTCGGTGCTGCACTACCGGGCGACCGCCAACACGCACATCACGCACCAGATTATCGTTGCCTGCAAAAATCCAGGTATTGAGTAAATCTGCCACTGGCAAGCCTTGCAGATTAGGATGCTGATCATCCAGCACTAACATATCAGCCCGTTTACCAATCGCGAGTTGGCCAACCTGGCGACCGGATGCCTGCGCTCCGCCTTGCAAACTGGCATGCCATAAAAAATCACCAACGCGGCGCTGCCCAGCTTGACTGGCGATATTGCGGCCTTGCAGCCGCAGCCGCTGACCGTATTCCAGCCAGCGCAATTCCTCGATGGGACTTTGCGAAGCGTGACTATCGCTGCCGATGCCAAAGCGACCTTGCGCAGCAATGTAATCCGGCAGATCAAAAAATCCGTCACCCAAATTACCCTCTGTCGTTGTGCAGATACCCGCGACGGCCTTGCTGGCTGCAACCGCTGCTAGCTCAGCTTTGTCCAGATGGGTGGCATGCACCAGACACCAGCGATGATCGACTTGCTGGGTGTCCAACAACAACTGCACTGGTCGTTTGCCGCTGTGCGCAATACAGGCATCGACTTCTCTCTGTTGTTCAGCTATGTGAATATGAATTGGCCTGTTCGCTGGCAAAGCAGCCACTAATTCCTTGATCTGTGCCACGTTAGCAGCGCGTAGCGAATGGGGTGCCACACCGACCTCAACCTGACCATTGCGCGCGGTTTCTAACTGACTGATCAGTTGCAAAATCTGCTCGGTATTGGTAGAGAAACAACGCTGATCATGCCGCAACGGGACGTCACCAAAATCGGCAAAGCTATATAGCACCGGCAACATACTGATTCCCATGCCGGTAGTATGTGCGGCAGCAATCACGCGTTGCGCGGTCTCTGCCATGTTGGCATAAAACCCGCCGTCAAGCGCGCGATGCAGATAGTGAAATTCGCACACGCTGGTATACCCATGGCGCAGGCATTCCATATACAGCTGGGCGGCAATCGCCTCCATCTGTTCAGGCGTGATTTGCAACGCCATGCGATACATCAGGTCACGCCAGGTCCAGAAACTATCAGGTCCCTCGCCTGCGATTTCGGTCATACCCGCCATTGCACGCTGGAAGGCATGAGAATGCAAATTGATCATACCAGGCAGGACAAATTCTTCCTGTACCTCGTGTGCGTCAGGCGTCGCATCACAAATGACTTCTGTAAGATCACCGTCTGCACCCCAACTCAATCTGACGTTCTTGGCCCAACCATCAGCAAGATAAGCATTGCGGGCAAATAAAGTAGCACTCAAGACTGCACCATGCTGGTTGAAGTAGTCGGATTCGCCTGAGGTTTTAATTGAAAGTGCGATTGCTGTTGTGCCCATTCCAGGCAGGTTGTGAGTAACTGGCGCAGTAATGGCTGCACTTGTGCCGCCAGATCGGGGCGATAGGCGTATGGCGCTGGCTCATCCATGTAGATGCACTGGCTCATCTCTAGCTGCACTGCATGGACACCATCATGCGGCTGACCATAATTACGGGTGATGTAACCGCCTTTAAAGCGACCATTAAATATATGACTATAAGTTTGCGCCTCTGCTGACGTTTGCAGGCAATGCATCAGCGCTTGCTGCAAACCGGGATCACAGGATCTTTGATCTGCGGTACCAAAATTCAGATCAGATAATTTGCCTTGAAAAAACCGCGGGACTTGCGACGCAATCGAATGAGCATCCCACAAAATCACTGTCCCAAACTGCGCACGCAAGCGGTCCAGCTCTTGCTGCAATTGATCGTGATACGGCTGCCAGTAAGTCGCAATGCGTCGTTGCACTTCTGCCGCATCGGGCGTTTTACCTGCGGGATATAAAGCTTGTTTGGTAAAGGTATCGACCGGGCACAAGCCCGTTGTATCCAGCCCCGGGTACAGATTACTGTCATCGCGGGAACGATTCAGATCAATCACGTAGCGCGAGTAATCGGCATGGATTACCGATGCGCCTAAGTCTTGTGCCATGTTGTAGAGCAAGGGCAAATGCCAGTCGGTATCGGCTTTATCAAAAGCCACAGACTCTAACTGGGCGCTGACTTCGGGCGGGATGTTGGTGCCGACATGCGGCATAGAAATCAATAAAGGCACACTGCCTTGCTGGAAATGGAATACGGGTTGCATGATGAACTTCTTTTGAAAAAAACTCTCAGGTGTATCGTAATTTTAGTGACTTATTGCTGCCGGGATTGTTGTAGCTACGTTTTTAGGTATTGAAGTCGTCTAAAAACTTTTTAATGAGATCTGATCATCAGTAGGGTGCGCCATGCGCACCGGCATACTGTTCGTTACGGTTTGCTACGGATTACCGCGGTACACATAGCGCATCCTGCTACAGCAAGTAGATTAAACGGTTTTTAGAAAGTCAAATGGATCGTCCAATCGTTCTGCGGCTTAGCAGAGGTTTTCCTTCTACAAGCCGCAGAAGTATTGGACTATCCTTTATAAATTCCACAGGCGAAATAAAGATCGTCGACTCGTTCTACGTAGGTGCTTTTTTGCTCTAAGACTTTGGTGATCGGGTTTGGCCACTTGTAGTCAACCCAGCCTTTACCTTCTTTGCTGGCGGCGACTTCCGTCATTTTACGGACGAAAAAAACGCCGTCCACATCTTTCAACTCACCTAAATTTTTACCGATCAATTTAGGGTTAGCGCCATGTGCCAGCGTCGGACCACCGCCTTTGACCGTGCCGGCAAAGATGTACAAATCTTTCACCAGAAATTGTCCTTTGGGATCATTGATCTCGGCAAATGTTTTCTCTTTACCATTAGCTTTGTAATAGGCGATTACCTTCTTCACCAGATCGGTTGCCTCTTGCGCGCTGCCGTGCTCGACAGCCAAGGCGGTACCGGTAAATGAGATGGCAAATAAACCGGCGAATACGGTCGCTACCAACATTTTGATGAATGCTTTCATATTGTCTCCTGTTATATTATTAGAGTTGCCACAGAATTATTGAAAAAAACTGTTGGCGGTTTTAGCATAATCCATCCTTAAGTCAGACACAAACTACTTATGCATGAATTAGAACAACACGACATGTTAGAGACGGCAGAAGTTGTACTGTCTGTTACAACCCAAATGTAACAATGGATGGTTAATGCGCTTATAATTTTTAGGTAACTTTCTAAGACGTATTTAGGTTTTAACCTCAAGTTTTAATATCGAGTTTTAATAGATCGCCCCTATGAAAAATCCAGATAGCGACCAACCTGCGCAAGACCAGTCAGACCTTGTCGAAGACGAACTGGACAACGTGGATGGCGAGCCTCTGCAAGAGGCTAAGAATGCGTTGTCGGATGCTTCAGCGGATACTTCATCAAGTGAGCCATCAAGTGGGCAGACAAGCGCGCCCTCCAACTTCGCTCCCATCTCTATTTCGACCAGGCTGCCCCGGGCCAACAATCGCATTTATAAACGTTATTTAGTTAAATGGCGCATGGCGATTGTGTATGAAGGTGGCATGGGCAAAAAGACTTTCCATGGACGCGTCAACGAGATATCGCTGGGAGGTTTGAGTATCCATTGCGATCACAATGTCTTTTATGAGGGTAAAGTGATTTTGCTATTGGCATTGCCGCCGCTGAATGCAGGCACTAAAGAGAAGATTCTGGAAATTAGTTGCCGCATGAATTACACCATCTTGTCGCAAAAATTATTTCGCATCGGTCTGGAGTTTGTGGATTTCCGGAGCGGCGATAAAAAATTGCTGGAAGAGAGGCTAGAGATTAGCAATGCGGGTGGAATTTCGTACTCAGAAATGTGAGTTTGAACCGAATCAAGCCTCACGTTTTTAGCGCCAGCTCCGTCACAAGTCCCACAACACTCTTACCGCCACTAATTAGCCGGTAAGAGCGTGCCTCATCAGCTTAGTTTCTGCTTGGTTTTTGCTTAATTTTTACTATATGCCGTGGATTGGCAGTTGCGTACATCTTGCTCTGAAAAGTCGAGTTTGATGATATCAAAACGGGCTTTTTCTTCTGCACTGAGCGCACGTAATTGGTAAGCAAATTTATTAGTAGTGAGGGTACGTGCGCCAATGCGGGCGCTGTGTACGCCTTTATTGCTGAGTTTATTCAAATGCGCTTTGGCTGCATCTTCGGTTTTAAATACGCCGAGTGAAATACCAAATCGCAGATTTGATTGATCCACCACAATGAAAAAATCGGTGATGCCAAGACGACGTAATTCACCGGCTTTTTTGTCGGCACCATCTTTGCTGCCTTGGGATGGAATAAATACCATATAGGTCACGGTATCTGCATCGACCACATTAATACGTGATTGACGATCACCGAGCGCCAAGGTTTTTAGTTTGTCTTCAATCTTGCTTGCATCTGCTTGTAAAAAATTACCGATTTGCAGACAAGCCTGCACATCATTTTTTCGCTCCTCGGGCACTTGCGCGGGTGCCAGCGCCAGGCTGGCAGAGATTACATGCAACTGATCGCTGTTCAGTTGCTTAACCATTCTTTGCGGCTCATGGGCATCCATGTCCCAGTTACCAAGATAGCCTAGATTGAAGGCGATTAAAAACGCATTCAGTATTAGCAAGCTCCAGAAAAAAAATCTCAGCATAATTTATTCATGATTAGAGGTGGATGCGGTATTTAGCTTGTTAACGGTTGACTACTCTTGCTAAAGCTGCGGTTGGCTGGAGTTGACAGTAGTGTGCATCGATGCAACTACGGCCAAACCCGTCAACACCAGATTATCCACATGCTGACAGGCAATGCCAAGATCCGGCGTCAAATGAGGAAGAAGATAAGTTGCAGCACCGCCTGAAATGAGACAAGTCACCGGCGTATTTTGTAAAGCCTGCCAGCGTGCAACGGCGCGTTCTAAAGCACCGACCTGGGCATTAATGCAGCCGCTGACTATCGCAGACTCAGTGTTATCGGCGAATAAATTTATCAGCGAAATACTCTCTGCAACTTGGGGCAATTGCGCGGTATTTTTTGCTAATGACTGCGCCATTAGTTTTAAACCGGGCAAAATCATCCCGCCGTGAAACACGCCATCGGCGCTCAGCGCATCTATGGTCGTCGCAGTGCCGCATGTGGCAACAATGAGCGATTGCTGCGGATACAAGGCATGCGCCGCAATGGCAGTGGTAAAACGATCGCAACCTAATTGTGCTGGATTGCGATAGCCGTTTTTAACCCCGGCAACTTGTGCTGCCGAAGCAAAAAATTCGGGCACGAGCTTGAAGCTTGCTAACGAAAACGCTTGCTCCAGATAATTGATTAAAGTCGCTTTGAAGTCACTACCAGCAACATTAGAAATCACAATACGATTGATCAATATGCCCTGCGCTGCAAGCACTTTCCAAGCAGTAGGTAATTGGTCTGACTCAGCGTGACTGACAGAATCAAACAGCAACCATACCGGTACCGCACGCAAGGGCAAGTCAGTCAAACCGGATTCGGCAAGCACTGCCCATTTGATGCGGGTATTTCCGGCGTCGATTAATAGCAACATGCAGGCGTTTTCCTCAATCTACTGTTTGTGGTGGCATTTTGTTTCAGACGCCTTGGTTCAGCTGCTTTGGTTTTTAGGACTAGCACTCTTTACGTTCTGTATTTTTTATGGAACCGGACGCAAGGATACATCACCTGCCACGACCGTCACCTGCCCTTGCTCGGTTTGTAATACTAGACAACCCGTTGCATCTACGCCCAATGCGATCCCCGCATGCCGTTGCTCACCGCCATCCAGTATCAACACATTTTGCTGCGCATAAGCATGCAGCGCATTCCAGCGTGCGGCAAAGGCTGAAAAACCGTGTTGCTGGAATTGTTCTAAGGCCTTTGCCAGCGCATTAAGCAGATGCGCCATCAGTAAGTTTCTGTCCATTTGTGCCAGCCATGGTGCATCGGCCACGGCTTGCCCAATCTCGGCTTCCAGCGCCTCGGGCACGCGCAAGTTAAGGCCTATGCCGATCACCGCCCACATCGCGTCGTCATTGGTGCTGGCGGTTTCTATCAATATGCCGGCCAGCTTTTTTTTGTCTTTGAGTATGTCATTTGGCCATTTCAACTGCACCGGCACACCCAGGCTCAACAAAACCTCTGCTACTGCGGTACCAACTGCTAACGGCAAGCCAGATAAACTTTGTGCACTGCCAGCTTGTACACCACGTTTAAAACGCCACGCCAAAGAGAATGTCAACACGCCGCCGGGTGCTGAATGCCAGACACGACCAGCACGTCCGCGACCTGCTGTCTGACGTTCTGCAATCCTAAGCAATGGCGCTTGCAAGTCGCCTAAGCGCGCCATCAAATCAGCATTGGTTGAGCCGGTTTCAGCTACGACCTCAACATCTACCTGCACGCCATACTGATCGCGCAGAGGCAAAATCTGGTTGGTACTTAATGGGCTGAATGTGCTGAGTGTGCCGGGTGTACCGGGTGTACTTGTGATTGTTGTTGTCATACGGATAGGACTGCGTGATTTAAAAAATGCTTTATTGGTCAATAAGAGCCAGAGCTTAAAAACCGATCAAAAAAATAGACGAATACAGCCAGAAAAGCGAAAGAGTTTTTCTGAATAAAACAATATACTCCCCCTCATTTTTCATAAAAATGACTGATTGTCCAAGATTTATAAGGACAACTTAAAATACTCATTACCAGTATATTAAATTTACGACTAACAGCTTAGATAGATTTTACAGATAATTAAGTATTCATATCAAACTTCGCCTGGCTTGCTCGTGGCGCATTTGCATGCAAATTTCTAAACAATTTACAAAATAAAAACGGCACCGGAGACTAGCTGCGGTGCCGTTTTTTGCAATTACATTGCCTTAGCTTGCCTGCAAATGATGCATGCCTAGCATTAGATTACGCTTCGCCGTCGGCTGCATCCGTTGTTGCCGTTTCTGGCATTGGCGCGAATGCTGCTTTTTCTGCTTGCAACAAGGCTGTGCGTTCATCGGCTTCCCAAGTTTCTTTCAACTTGCGAGCGCGGTGGAATGCCAAACCTGTACCGGCAGGAATCAAACGACCCACGATGACGTTTTCTTTCAGGCCGCGCAGGGTATCTTTCTTGCCCATAATCGCTGCTTCTGTCAGAACACGTGTAGTTTCCTGGAAGGACGCTGCCGAGATGAAAGAATCTGTCGACAAGGATGCTTTAGTGATACCGAGCAAGATATTTTCATATGTCGCAGGGATACCGCCAGCAGCAGCAACTCTATCGTTTTCACCTAACAAATCAGAACGCTCAACTTGCTCACCGATGATGTAGTTTGCATCGCCTGGGTTAACCACAACAACGCGACGCAACATCTGACGTACGATCACTTCAATGTGCTTGTCATTGATCTTAACGCCTTGCAAACGGTACACGTCCTGAACTTCATCAACGATGTAACGTGCCAGCGCTTCGATACCCAACAAACGCAGAATGTCTTGTGGATCGGCCGGGCCGTCAACAATCATCTCACCTTTGTTCACAACTTGACCGTCATGTACCAGGACTTGTTTGTCTTTGGTGATCAGGAACTCGTGTTTCTCGCCGTCCATGTCGGTGATTTCCAGACGTTGCTTACCTTTGGTTTCCTTACCAAAAGCAACTGTACCTGTGACTTCAGCCAACATACCTGCATCTTTTGGCGAACGTGCTTCAAACAACTCAGCAACGCGTGGCAGACCACCGGTAATATCACGAGTCTTTTGTGATTCAGTCGGGATACGTGCCAATACTTCACCAACGTGAACTTGCTGACCATCTTTGACCGTAATCAGAGCACCGACTTGGAAGCCGATCGTTACTGCGTGCTCGGTACCAGAGATCTTAACTTCTTCACCTTGTTCGTTCAACAGTTTGACCTGTGGACGAACAGCCTTGCCTGCAGTACCGCGACGTTTTGCATCGATTGCAACCAGTGTAGACAAACCAGTGACATCATCGACTTGTCTGGCAACGGTAACGCCTTCTTCGACGTTTTCAAACTTCACAGTACCGGTGTATTCAGTAATGATAGGACGTGTCAGTGGGTCCCAAGTCGCCAATGCTGTACCAGCTTTGATGACCATACCATCTTTAACGATCAATGTTGCACCGTAAGGTACTTTATGACGTTCGCGCTCGCGACCGTGGTCATCCGTGATCAAGACTTCGCCAGAACGGGAAATCACAATCTGGTCGCCCTTACCATTAGTCACATAACGCATGGTGACGGTGAAACGAATCGTACCGTTGGACTTAGCTTCAACAGAAGACGCAATCGCTGCACGAGATGCGGCACCACCGATGTGGAAGGTGCGCATTGTCAACTGAGTACCTGGCTCACCAATCGACTGAGCAGCGATAACACCAACTGCTTCTCCCGCATTGACCATAGAACCACGACCGAGGTCACGGCCGTAACACATTGCGCACAAACCGTAGCGTGTGTCGCATGTCAGTGGCGTACGTACCTTGACTTCGTCGATACCCAGACGTTCGATCTCTTCTACAGCGTTTTCATCCAACAAGGTACCTGCGTCGTACAAATTGGCTTGTGTTTCTGGATTGACGATATCATTAGCTGCAACACGACCCAAAATCAGGTCACGCAAAGGCACGTTGACTTCACCGCCTTCAACAATCGCTTTCATTGACGCACCGTTGGCTGTACCGCAATCATCTTCGATCACGACCAGATCTTGGGTAACGTCAACCAGACGACGTGTCAGGTAACCGGAGTTCGCTGTCTTCAAAGCGGTATCGGCCAGACCTTTACGTGCACCGTGAGTGGAAATAAAGTATTGCAACACGTTCAGACCTTCGCGGAAGTTCGCGGTGATCGGTGTTTCAATAATAGAACCATCCGGTTTCGCCATCAGTCCGCGCATACCTGCTAACTGACGAATCTGCGCAGCAGAACCACGCGCACCGGAGTCAGCCATCATATAAATGGCGTTGAAAGATTCCTGCGTACCTTTAGTACCATCGCGGCGAATAACGTCTTCTACCTTGAGTTGATCCATCATGGCTTTACCGACTTCATCACCGGTCTTGCCCCAGATATCGACAACCTTGTTATAACGCTCACCAGCAGTTACCAGACCAGACGCATATTGCTGCTCGATCTGTTTCACTTCATGCTCAGCCGCTGCAATCAATGTGACTTTTTGTGGCGGTACCAACATATCATCGATACAGATAGAAATACCAGCGCGTGTCGCGAGGCGGAAACCCATTTGCATCAATTGATCAGCAAATACGACCGTTGCGCGCAGACCGCACTTACGGAAAGACGTATCGATCAGTTTGGAGATTTCTTTTTTCTTTAACGCACGATTAAGTACGGTGAACGGCAAACCTTTTGGCAAAATTTCTGACAAAATTGCGCGACCAACCGTGGTTTCGTAACGTTTGATCGTTTTAACGAATTCACCCGTTTCCAGATCTTTTGGAAATTCTGTAATACGCACGGTGATACGTGTGCTAAGTTCGACTTCCTTGTTGTCCCAGGCGCGGATCGCTTCTGAAACATCAGGGAACATCATGCCCTCGCCCTTACCGTTAATTTTTTCACGGGAAGCGTAGTACAGGCCCAATACGATATCTTGCGAAGGTACGATAGACGGTTCGCCGTTAGACGGGAACAGAATATTGTTGGATGCCAGCATCAGTGTGCGGGCTTCCATTTGTGCTTCGATCGACAAAGGAACGTGAACCGCCATTTGATCGCCGTCAAAGTCGGCATTGAATGCGGCGCAGACCAGTGGATGCAACTGGATCGCTTTACCTTCAATCAACACTGGCTCAAACGCCTGAATACCCAAACGGTGCAATGTCGGCGCACGGTTCAACATGATCGGATGTTCACGGATGACTTCTTCCAAGATATCCCAAACAACAGGCTCTTGAATCTCCACTAATTTCTTTGCTGCTTTGATCGTTGTTGCCAGACCCATCAATTCCAATTTATTGAAAATGAAAGGTTTGAACAATTCCAACGCCATCAACTTAGGCAAACCGCACTGATGCAATTTCAGTTGTGGACCAACCACGATGACTGAACGGCCAGAATAATCGACGCGCTTACCCAACAAGTTTTGACGGAAACGGCCGCCCTTACCTTTGATCATTTCAGCCAATGATTTCAGCGGACGCTTATTCGCGCCTGTCATTGCTTTACCGCGACGACCATTGTCTAACAATGAGTCGACGGCTTCTTGCAACATACGCTTTTCATTGCGGGTAATGATTTCTGGTGCGCGCAATTCCATCAGGCGCTTCAGACGATTATTACGGTTAATGACGCGACGATATAAATCGTTCAGATCGGAAGTCGCAAAACGACCGCCATCCAACGGTACCAACGGACGCAATTCTGGCGGCAATACTGGCAGTACTTCCATGATCATCCAGTCTGGCTTGATACCAGAACGTTGGAATGCTTCGAGTACTTTCAGACGCTTGGCGTACTTCTTGATCTTGGCTTCAGATTTTGATTCTTTCAGTTCAACACGCAAAGTCTCTGCATCACGGTCGATGTCGATAGAACGCAGCAATTCACGGATACCTTCGGCACCCATGAACGCCGTGAACTCATCACCATGCTCTTCATACTTAGCAGCGTAATCATCTTCCGACATGATCTGGCATTTTTTCAGCGGAGTCATACCAGGGTCGGTCACAACATAAGCTTCAAAATACAAAACACGTTCGATATCCCGCAAAGTCATATCCAGTACCATACCCAAACGGGATGGCAGTGACTTCAGGAACCAGATGTGTGCAGTTGGAGAAGCCAACTCAATATGACCCATGCGCTCACGACGCACTTTAGCCAAAGTAACTTCTACACCGCATTTTTCGCAGATAACACCGCGATGCTTCAAACGCTTGTACTTACCGCACAGGCATTCGTAATCTTTGATAGGGCCAAAAATTTTGGCGCAAAACAAACCGTCGCGCTCTGGTTTAAAAGTACGATAGTTGATGGTTTCCGGCTTTTTTACTTCGCCGTAGGACCACGAACGGATTTTCTCGGGAGACGCGAGACCAATTTTGATCGCGTCGAATTGTTCGTTAGGCTGAACTTGCTTGAATAGATCGAGCAGTGCTTTCATGTGTGTCACTCCAGTGAGGTAAACGCTAGTGCTGGATGGTACAAGAGTTTTTTGCTTAAACCCTGTTCGCATCAACGGGAGAGCCTAGGTTTTAGTTAGGTTCCGCCAATACCGGGAACAAAAAATTCTAAACGGCTATAGATACTAATGCCGTCTCTAAGTTTTTGCTCAGAGACGGCTAATACTGCTAGTTGTCGCTTAATCCCGTGAGAGATCGATATCGATACCGAGGGAGCGAATTTCTTTGACCAACACGTTGAAGGATTCCGGCATACCGGCATCAATCACGTGATCGCCCTTGACGAGATTTTCGTACACTTTGGTACGGCCATTCACGTCATCCGACTTCACTGTCAACATCTCTTGCAAGACATACGATGCGCCGTACGCTTCCAAAGCCCAAACTTCCATCTCACCGAAACGCTGACCACCGAACTGCGCTTTACCGCCGAGTGGCTGCTGAGTAACCAGAGAGTAAGGGCCAGTAGAGCGGGCATGCATCTTGTCATCAACCAAATGGTGCAATTTAAGTACGTGCATATAACCAACTGTCACGCTACGTTCAAATGCTTCACCAGTGCGACCATCATACAAAGTCACTTGGTTCTTCGAAGGTGTCATACCGAGTTGCTTAGCGATATGGTCAGGATAAGCCAAATCAAGCATGCGACGAATTTCGCCTTCATGCGCACCATCGAACACCGGTGTTGCAAAAGGAACACCGTTTTTCAGGTTACTTGTCAATTCCAAAATATCGGAATCAGAAAAACCATCGATGTCTTCTTTTTTGCCAGATTCGTTATAAATCTGTTTCAAGAAGCCACGTAGCTCTTCGATCTTCACTTTGGCTTTTAACATTTCACCGATACGCAGACCCAAACCTTTAGCTGCCCAACCCAAATGCACTTCCAGAACCTGACCAACGTTCATCCGTGATGGAACACCCAACGGGTTCAACACGATGTCGGCTGGAGTACCGTCAGCCATGTATGGCATGTCTTCGATAGGAACGATACGAGATACCACACCTTTGTTACCGTGGCGACCCGCCATCTTGTCACCAGGTTGCAGGCGACGTTTAACAGCCAGGTAAACCTTGACCATTTTTTGTACGCCAGGTGGCAGTTCATCGCCCTGTGTCAGCTTGGTACGTTTTTCTTCGAAAGCCAGATCGAACTGATGGCGTTTTTCAGCGATGGAATCTTTAATCGCTTCCAAAGCTTTAGCCGCATCATCATCTGCCGGCCGAATATCAAACCAGTGATATTTATCCAGATCAGCTAAGTATTCCTTAGTAATCTTGCTGCCTTTTGCCAATTTAGCCGGGCCGCCATTAGCGACTTTACCAATCAACATACGTTCCAGACGTTCGAAAGCATCACCTTCTACAATACGTAACTGATCATTCAAATCAAGACGATAGCGTTTCAGCTCATCATCAATAATTTGTTGAGCACGTTTGTCGCGTTGGATACCTTCACGAGTGAACACTTGAACGTCAATAACAGTACCGACCATGCCAGACGGCACACGCAGGGAGGTGTCTTTAACATCTGATGCTTTTTCACCGAAAATCGCACGCAGCAGCTTCTCTTCAGGAGTCAGTTGTGTTTCACCTTTTGGTGTTACTTTACCAACTAAAGTATCGCCAGCTGTCACTTCAGCGCCGATATAAACAATACCCGCTTCATCAAGGCGTGCTAATTGATTCTCAGCAAGATTAGAGATATCACGAGTGATTTCCTCTGCACCTAACTTGGTATCACGAGCAACAACAGATAACTCTTCGATATGAATCGATGTGTAACGATCATCAGCTACTACTTTTTCAGAGATCAGAATCGAATCTTCAAAGTTATAACCATTCCATGGCATAAATGCAACCAGCATGTTTTGACCGAGAGCCAATTCACCCAGATCGGTGGAGGCACCGTCAGCCAAAACGTCACCCTTCGCAACCATATCGCCGACTTTAACGATAGGACGTTGGTTGATATTGGTATTTTGGTTAGAACGTGTGTACTTGATCAAGTTGTAGATGTCTACACCGACTTCACCAGCTTGTGCTTCAGCATCATTCACACGAATAACGATACGACCCGCATCGATGTAATCGACTTTACCGCCACGCAATGCTTGTACTGTTGTACCAGAATCGACTGCGACAGTACGTTCGATACCTGTACCAACAAATGCTTTTTCAGGGCGCAAACAAGGAACTGCTTGACGCTGCATGTTGGCACCCATCAAGGCGCGGTTTGCATCATCGTGTTCTAGGAAAGGAATCAAAGATGCTGCGACAGAAACTACCTGACCTGTTGCGACGTCCATGTACTGGATACGCTCTGGAGAAACTAGAATCGTTTCACCCGCTTCACGAGCAGACACCAATTCATCGACTAATGTGCCAGCACCGTCAATCGTCGCATTCGCCTGAGCAATAATGTAACGACCTTCTTCAATCGCGGACAAGTAGTCAATTTGTTGCGTGATTTTACTGTCAACCACTTTACGATATGGCGTCTCTAGGAAACCATATTCATTCAAACGAGCATACAAGGCCAGTGAGTTGATCAAACCAATGTTTGGTCCCTCTGGAGTCTCGATAGGGCAAACGCGGCCATAATGAGTTGGATGAACGTCACGCACTTCAAAACCTGCACGTTCACGTGTCAAACCACCAGGTCCAAGTGCAGAGATACGGCGCTTGTGCGTGATCTCAGACAATGGGTTGGTTTGATCCATAAACTGAGACAGTTGTGAAGAACCAAAAAACTCACGAATTGCAGCAGAGATAGGCTTGGAATTGATCAAGTCATGCGGCATCAGGTTGTCGGCTTCAGCCTGACCCAGACGCTCTTTGACCGCGCGCTCAACACGCACCAGACCAGCACGGAATTGGTTTTCAGCCAACTCGCCAACACAACGAACACGACGATTACCTAAGTGATCAATATCGTCGACTTCACCGCGACCATTGCGCAGTTCCACCAAAATCTTAATCACTGCCAATACGTCTTCGTTTGACAAAGTCATCGCGCCAGTCAGCTCATCACGACCGATACGGCGGTTGAACTTCATACGACCGACAGCGGATAAATCGTAACGATCTTCGCTGTAGAACAAGCCATTGAACAGGGCTTCGACTGAATCTTCTGTTGGCGGTTCGCCTGGGCGCATCATACGATAAATTGCGACGCGAGCAGCCATCTGATCCGCTGTATCGTCAGCACGCAAAGTCTGGGAAATATAAGAACCTTGATCCAAATCGTTGGTGTACAAAGTCTGGATAGTTCCAACCTTCGCGTCGCGCAAGCGACCCATCAATTCTTCTGTCAATTCATCATTTGCATTAGCAATCACCTCACCAGTATCGCCATCGACGATATTTTTAGCTAATACGCGACCCAACAGATAATCTTCTGGAACCGATATATGCTTAATGCCAGCAACATCGATCTCACGTACATGCTTAGCATTGATACGTTTATCTTTGGCGACAATGACTTTACCGGCTTTATCAGAGATATCGAAACGTGCAACCTCGCCACGCAAACGCTCAGAAACGAATTCCATTTCAGCGCCGTCATTATGCAAAGTGAAGTTATCAAATACGAAGAAGTTTGCCAGTATCTGCTCGTTGTTCATGCCAATAGCACGCAACAAGATGGTGACCGGCATCTTGCGACGACGATCGATGCGGAAGAACAAAATATCTTTAGGATCGAACTCAAAATCTAACCATGATCCACGGTAAGGAATAATCCTTGCCGAAAATAATAATTTACCTGATGAGTGAGTCTTACCTCTGTCATGCTCAAAGAACACGCCAGGGGAACGGTGCAACTGAGAAACGATAACCCGCTCAGTACCGTTGATGACGAAAGAGCCAGTAGTCGTCATGAGTGGCAATTCACCCATATAGACTTCTTGCTCTTTCATTTCTTTAACAACTGGTTTAGTTGGCGATTCTTTATCAAGAATTACCAAACGTACCTTGGCACGTAAAGGAGATGCAAAAGTAAGACCACGCTGTTGACATTCCTTGACGTCAAAAGCAGGATCACCTAAAACATAGGATAGAAATTCAAGACGTGCGAACCCGTTATGCGACACGATCGGAAATATTGAGGTGAAGGCTGACTGCAAGCCCTCATTTTTACGAGCAGACGCTGTTTTGTCTGCCTGTAAAAAACCTAAATATGACTCGAGCTGGGTCGCCAGCAGGAACGGAACGTTGTGAACGTTAGCGCGTTTCGCGAAAGACTTACGAATGCGCTTCTTCTCAGTAAATGAGTAGTGCATGGACACTCCGTTAGTGACAAGGAAGGATGGAGAATTCAGGATTCAAAACATAATTGGTGTAACAATTACAAAAAGAAACCTCAAGTCTCAGCCCTTAACCTTATGAATTTCCAGAACAAAAAAAATACAACTGAAACGACATTATCTAAACAACATCATTACAACGACAAAGAAGCCAAAGAGGAACCTTCTCTTTCGAGAAGATTCCTGTCTTTGACTTAGGCAAATCCCAAGATCTGCCTTATTATTACAAAATTACTTAATTTCTGCTTTCGCGCCAGCATCTTCCAATTTCTTCTTAGCAGCTTCAGCATCGGCTTTAGAAACAGCTTCTTTAACTGTTTTCGGTGCGCCATCAACTACGTCTTTGGCTTCTTTCAAGCCCAAACCTGTCAATTCACGAACTGCTTTAATTACGCCAACTTTATTTGCGCCAACTTCAGTCAGAACCACGTTGAATTCTGTTTGCTCTTCTACAGCAGCAGCTGGGCCAGCGGCTGGACCAGAAGACATTGCAGCAGCAGATACGCCAAATTTTTCTTCGAATGCCTTAACCAAGTCGTTCAAGTCCATTACGGACATCGCGCCTACGGCTTCCAGGATATCGTCTTTGCTAATTGCCATTTGAAACTCCAATTTATAAATTACATTAATTCAGTATTTGACGAAAAATCTTATTCAGCAACGGCTTCAGTAACTTCTGCTACTGGTGCTGCAGGTGAATCAGATTCTTTCTTTGCTGCGAGAGCGGCCAAAGCGCGTGCGAAGCTAGATACAGGAGCCTGCATCATACCTAACACTTGCGCCAACAACACTTCACGAGCAGGAATGCTTGCCAATGCCATAACGCCAGCTTTATCTAGCGATTTACCAGCATAGTTGCCTGCCTTTACGACTAGTTTGTCATTGCTTTTTGCAAAATCTTGAACAACTTTTGCAGCTGCAACAGCATCTTCCGAGATCGCATAGATCAACGGACCAGTCATTTCAGAAGCGAGGCTTGCAAACACAGTTCCCTCAACAGCACGACGTGCAAGTGTATTTTTCAATACTCGCATGTACACACCTTGAGCACGCGCATTAGCACGTAATTGCGTCAAATGACCGACCTGGATACCACGATATTCAGCTACGACGATTGTCTGAGCAGTTGCTACTTTTGCAGAGACTTCAGCGACGACGGCTTTTTTATCATTCAGATTGAGACTCACGGTCAACCTCCAATTATGATACTCAGTCTTCACATCAGGATGATGTGTCTCCCTCATATCGTTTCGAACACGGCGTCCGAAGTTAGGAGTTTTACTGGATTAACAGTATGTAACTACAAAACTTATCCGGGTACACCATCTGCGTTGGGTACTTGAGATTACTCTCTTGCGATTTAACTTAACTTATTAGAAATAAATTAAGCCCAACGGTCTTTGACACTCTGACTAATTAAAATTTATTAGCCAGCCCAAAGATTGGCCGTACATCTTTATCAATGTACGGACTTAATTCTTGATTAACCTGCCAGATTGCTATGGTCAACGCGTACACCAGCACCCATTGTGGATGACAGAGAAATCTTACGCAGATAAACACCCTTGCTGGAAGCTGGCTTCGCTTTATTCAATGCTTCAACTAAAGCTACCAAGTTTGCCTTCAGATCACCATCAGCGAAAGATTTACGACCGATAGTTGAATGGATAATACCTGCTTTATCTGTACGGTATTGAACTTGACCTGCCTTTGCATTTTTAACTGCTGTCGCAACGTCTGGAGTCACAGTACCAACTTTTGGATTAGGCATTAAACCACGTGGACCTAAAATCTGACCTAAAGTACCAACGATACGCATGGTATCTGGAGATGCAATAACGATGTCGAACGGCATATCGCCTGCTTTAATACGCTCAGCCAAATCTTCCATACCAACGATATCAGCGCCTGCAGCTTTTGCTTCTTCAGCCTTAGCACCTTGAGCAAATACCGCAACGCGGACTGTTTTACCAGTGCCGGAAGGCAATACAACTGAACCACGAACTACTTGATCTGATTTCTTTGGATCAACACCAAGTTGGATCGAAACGTCGATGGATTCATTGAACTTTGCTGTTGCGCATTCTTTGATCAAAGTTACCGCATTATCAAAAGAGTAAACTTTTAAACGATCAACTTTGGTTTTGAGCAATTTTGCTTTTTTGGATAACTTAGCCATTACAGTCCCTCTACCGTGATACCCATGGAGCGCGCAGAACCCGCGATAGTGCGCACTGCTGCGTCCATATCAGCGGCAGTCAAATCAGCGCGTTTTGTTGTCGCGATTTCTTCTGCTTGCTTACGTGTGATGCTACCAACCTTATCAGTATGAGGCTTCGCTGAACCTTTAGTGATGCCAGCTGCTTTTTTGATCATATACGTTGCTGGAGGCGTCTTCATCACGAAAGTGAAAGACTTATCAGCAAATGCAGTGATCACAACAGGAATCGGCATACCTGGCTCTACACCTTGGGTCTGGGCGTTAAACGCCTTGCAGAATTCCATAATGTTCAAACCACGTTGACCCAAAGCTGGTCCGATTGGCGGGGATGGGTTTGCTTTACCAGCTGGCACTTGCAGCTTGATAAAACCAATAATTTTCTTTGCCATGATGGCTCCTTCATTAGTTGAGTAGTAGCGCCCGGCATAGCAGTAAATGCAGTGATGGGCTCCTCTGTTTACTGCTTTTCAGTTTTTAAATTATTACTAACTTACCGTACTGAATGACGTTAATTCTTTACACTTTTTCTACCTGACCAAAATCCAGCTCTACTGGAGTTGCTCGCCCGAAAATCGTAACAGTGACTCGAACTTTCGATTTCTCGTAGTTTACTTCTTCAACATTGCCGTTGAAGTCAGTAAATGGACCATCTTTAATTCGAACAACTTCACCCACTTCATACAATATTTTTGGCCTTGGCTTCTCAACACCGTCTTGCATTTGCTGCAAAATCTTATCAACCTCACGCTGAGGGATAGGCGCAGGCTTATTTGATTTTCCACCTATAAAACCTGTAACCTTGCTGGTATTTTTGACCAAATGCCAAGTATCGTCCGTCATTTCCATCTCAACGAAAACATAACTTGGAAATAAGCGGCGCTCTGTTACTGCTTTTTTACCGTTCTTTACTTCAATAACTTCTTCGGTAGGAACCAGAATCTGTCCGAATTTATCTTGCATTTCTGCACGCTCAATGCGCTCCATCAAGGCGCGCTGTACGCTTTTTTCCATACCAGAATAAGCATGAACTACGTACCATCTTTTAGCACTTTTAGGCACAGAAACATTAGGTTCTGCACCATCTTGATCTTCCTGAATGTGCTCAGTCATTATGATTTCCATCCAAGAACTACATCTAACAATAGAAATTCGAGAAATTTATCAGTGCCCCAGAGAAAAAGAGCCATTACAAATACAAACCCAAATACAACTGCAGTAATTTGACCAGCCTCCTTACGAGTAGGCCAAACAACCTTTTTTACTTCGCGCACTGATTCTTTGGCAAAAGAAACAAAGTTACGCCCGGTTTCTGACGACCAGATCAATCCGACAGCAACCAATAAACCAACAACTAACGCTGCCGCACGAATATAACCCGGCTGATTCACAAGGATATAAAAAGCAGCAACACCAGCAACCGCAGCAACAATCGCCAGAATGATTTTATATTTATCATTCGTTGTGCTTACAGTTTGTACGGATTGGTTAGACATACTTTATTTACTTTCGGCGCCTTGTGGCTTTGATGGTGGCAGGGGCGGTAGGAATCGAACCTACAACCTTCGGTTTTGGAGACCGACGCTCTGCCAATTGAGCTACACCCCTACAACTTAGAACGACTTGACGAATATAGCGGCCTTGGCAAGCCGCTATATTTACTTCGAAATCAACTCAAAAACTTCTACAAACTCTGACTGAATTAATCGGCCAAGATTTTAGCAACAACACCAGCGCCAACTGTACGACCACCTTCACGAATCGCGAAGCGCAAGCCTTCTTCCATCGCTATCGGGTTGATCAGCTTGACTGTGATAGAGACGTTGTCACCTGGCATGACCATTTCTTTATCCTTCGGCAACTCGATCGAGCCAGTTACGTCCGTTGTGCGGAAGTAGAACTGTGGACGGTAGTTGTTGAAGAATGGTGTGTGACGACCACCTTCGTCTTTGGACAAGACGTAGATTTCACCTGTGAAGTGGGCATGTGGCTTAATAGAACCTGGCTTTGCTAACACTTGACCGCGTTGTACGTCTTCACGCTTAGTGCCGCGCAACAATACACCAACGTTGTCGCCTGCTTGACCTTGGTCGAGCAATTTGCGGAACATTTCAACGCCGGTGCAAGTCGTAACTGCAGTGTCGCTGATGCCGATAATTTCTAATGATTCACCAACTTTGACGATACCGCGTTCGATACGGCCTGTTACTACGGTGCCGCGACCGGAGATGGAGAAGACGTCTTCTACTGGCAACAGGAAAGCGCCGTCAACAGCGCGTTCTGGTGTTGGGATGTAGCTGTCTAGTGCATCAGCGAGTTTCATGATGGCTTCTTCGCCCAGTGGACCTTTGTCGCCTTCGAGCGCCAATTTCGCGGAACCTTGGATGATTGGCAGGTCGTCGCCTGGGAATTCGTATTTGGACAGTAATTCACGTACTTCCATTTCAACGAGCTCTAACAATTCAGCGTCATCAACCATGTCGCATTTGTTCAGGAATACGATGATGTAAGGAACACCAACTTGGCGTGCCAACAGGATGTGCTCACGAGTTTGTGGCATTGGGCCGTCTGCTGCGGAGCAAACTAAGATCGCGCCGTCCATTTGTGCTGCGCCGGTGATCATGTTTTTAACATAATCAGCATGGCCTGGGCAGTCTACGTGGGCGTAGTGACGATTGGCTGTTTCGTATTCTACGTGGGCTGTGTTGATCGTGATGCCGCGTGCTTTTTCTTCTGGCGCTGCGTCAATTTGATCGTAGGCTTTGGCTTCGCCGCCAAACTTTTTGGACAATACTGTCGCGATCGCTGCCGTCAATGTGGTTTTACCGTGATCTACGTGACCAATTGTGCCTACGTTGACGTGCGGCTTGGTGCGCTCAAACTTACCTTTTGCCATTTTAGACTCCTAACGATTTTGATGAGAATGCTCAGGCACACGCCCGACAACTTTTAGATTTGAAACCAACACAGAAACATGGTGCCCTTGACGTGGATCGAACACGTGGCCTCTCCCTTACCAAGGGAGTGCTCTACCACTGAGCTACAAGGGCAGCTTGCTTTGCGCAGCATTTATGCTGCACAAAAATACAAAACTGGAGCGGGTGAAGGGAATCGAACCCTCGTCATAAGCTTGGAAGGCTTCAGCTCTACCATTGAGCTACACCCGCAGGGGCCACCACTTCAGCCGCACAATTCACGTACGGTAATTTTTTCCTGTGGTGGAGGGGGCTGGATTCGAACCAGCGTACTCAGAGAGAACAGATTTACAGTCTGTCGCCTTTAACCACTCGGCCACCCCTCCGCAGGGAACCCCGAATTATGGAGATGTTCGATTCGACTGTCAACAGCTTTTTTGGAATGCGGGCTGATTTTTCTCTTGGTTTGGTTTTAAAGCTTTTGAATTTTGCTTTTGTGTCGAATACACGACGCGAACTATTGACTATCAGGAAACAATACTAGGCTTGTGCAAAATAAACACTTATAAGTAAATGATCAGAGAAAGAGCAGCGTAAAAATACGCTAGGATGTTTTGCTATCTGTGCATCTAAACATCGAATCTAATTCCATTGTCCCAAACAAAATTATGCCCCCGCCCTCCATTTTATTGATTTGCGCCCATCCTGCGCTGCATCGCTCCCGCGTCAACCGAAGGATGATTGATGCCGCAAAGACATTGCCTCATGTCCATGTACACAATCTATACGATCGTTATCCAGATTTTTTTATAGATGTTGCAAATGAGAAATCTTTATTGGAAAAAGCCGATTTGATTATTTTCCAATTCCCAATCCATTGGTACAGCGTACCCGCTCTTCTTAAACAGTGGATGGATGTCGTGCTGGAATATGGCTGGGCTTATGGAACCGACGGCACCGCGTTAAAAGCTAAAGATTTTTTGCTTGCCACCACCACCGGAGGTGGCAAGCAAGATTATCAGGCGGAAGGAGCCCATCGCCATGAATTCGGCTTATTCTTACCCCCACTGCAACAAACTGCACATCTATGTGGAATGAACTGGTGCAAACCGCATTTGCTGTTTGGCGCTGATCAGGCAGACGAGGTTACCGTCAATCAGCACTGCCAAGAATATCGCGACTTGTTGAATACCTATCCTGATTGGATACCGAAGATCACGACGCCATCGGACCCAATTCATTACCCCGCATCAGCGCAAGAGGCTCCTTGATGGAAAATAATTTGTTACTTAATGCACTGATTTATCTGCTGGCAGCCGTGATTGCCGTACCAATTGCGAAGCGTTTAGGCTTAGGTGCAGTGCTGGGTTATTTACTGGCAGGTATGGCGATCGGTCCGTGGGGCTTTCGGTTGATTGAAGATGTACAGGTCATTTTGCACTTTTCAGAATTCGGCGTGGTGCTACTGTTATTTGTCATTGGGCTTGAATTAGAGCCGAAGCGATTATGGGCAATGCGACGTCCCATCTTCGGCTGGGGCGGAGCACAAGTGATTGGCTGCGCCGGTGCTTTATTCCTCGCCGGTCTTGCATTTGGTGTCGACTGGCGAACTGCACTGATCGCGTCACTGGGTTTATCACTGTCATCCACCGCCATTGCGCTGGCAACGCTGGAAGAACGTAATTTAATGACGACTCCCGCTGGTAGCGCTAGCTTTTCTATTCTTTTGTTTCAAGACATTGCAGCGATTCCGATGATTGCACTGATTCCCTTGCTGGGAGTCGCAGATGCGCAGGGCGAAACCGAAGGCTGGTTAGGCGGCCTCAAAGTCATCGGTGTCATCGCTGCTCTGATCGTCGGTGGTCGCTATCTAATCAGACCCATCATGCGCATTATCGCCAAAACCGGGATGCGCGAAATCTTCACTGCCTTTGCTTTACTCCTGGTGATCTCGATTGCCTTGCTGATGGAATCAGTCAATATGTCGATGGCACTTGGCACTTTTTTAGCGGGCGTGTTGCTGGCAGAATCTGAGTACCGGCATGCGCTCGAAAGCGATCTGGAGCCATTTAAAGGCTTGTTACTTGGTTTGTTTTTTATTGCCGTAGGTATGTCTGTCGATTTTGGATTATTTTTAACCAAGCCGCTACAAATTATCGGTCTGGTCTTGGTATTTTTATTCCTGAAAATGTCGGTGCTGTACTTCCTCAGTGTGCGCTTCTCGATTCCCAAAGTTCAACGCTCCCTGTTCACTTTTTTGTTAGCACAAGGTGGCGAATTTGCATTTGTCGTGTTTGCCACCGCGACTAGCGCCAAGGTATTTTCCGCTGAAACCTCCGCCCTACTGGTCGTCGTGGTTGCCTTGTCGATGGTGGCGACGCCGCTATTGCTCGTGATTTACGATAAGTGGATAGAACCGCATCTACGCAACTTGTCAAAACCACCGGACGACGAAATCACCTCACAAGATAATCCGGTCATCATTGCCGGATTTGGACGCTTTGGACAAATCATCGGCCGTTTGCTGTATGCCAACCGGATTACGTCCACTGTTCTGGATCACGATCCTGACCAAATCGAATTACTACGCAAATTTGGTTTTAAAATTTTTTACGGTGACGCCACTCGCGCCGATTTGTTGCTGTCGGCGGGTGCCGATAAAGCCAAAGTCCTGGTGATTGCGATTGATGACGTGGAAGATAGTCTGGCATTGGTTGATATCGCCAAAGAGCATTTCCCCAATCTGAGTATTATTGCCAGAGCCCGTAATGTCGGGCATTGTTACCAGCTAATGGACAGAGGCGTAACAATTTTTGAACGGGAAACCTTTGAGGCATCATTGCAATTAGGTCGGCAAGTGCTGGAGCATCTTGGTTTTGGCGTGTATCAGGCACGGCAAACAGCGATGCGCTTCCGCTCGCACAATATTAAAACGATCCATGCAGTTTATCCGCACTACAAAGATCAACAGCAAGTCGTATCGATTGCCAAACAAGCGCGGGATGAGCTGGAAGAAATGTTTAACCGCGACAAGGAAGCGCGTGAGGCGGCGCATAAAAGCGGTTGGGATGCGTCCTGAGTTTGACAGAAATCGTATGCTGTATAATCCACAACTTATTTCATTGGGGAGTAGCCTGCTTCAGCGTTTTTTCAGCAATTTGCTTATCAACGCAGAAGAAAACGCATCAACATACTTGACAACCGTCATGGTGCGTTTGGCCTTAGTAAGTACGAGCATGAGCTTGGTTATTGATTGAACTGTTAGTTGAATTATTAGTTCAGCATTAGCAGCATCAGCTAACCCGTATTTACAAAGATTGGGCAAGACCTTTGATATATGCACCTTACTTACCTGGGATTGGGCGAGAGGTGCATTTATCATTGGTTTTTATCTCGCCTGATCCGCACATCTCATGGAAGCTTTCTTCGTCTCTGCCCTTGCCATCACCATTGGTGAAATTGGCGACAAAACTCAATTACTCGCGCTGCTTCTGGCCGCTCGCTATAAGAAACCCATCCCCATTATTTTAGGGATTTTAGTCGCAACATTGGCGAATCATGCTCTGGCTGGTTTGTTAGGGCAATGGGTTGCCAGCCACGTCTCCCCTACCATTTTGCGCTGGGCATTGGGCTTATCGTTTCTGGCAATTGCGGCCTGGACGCTGAAGCCAGACGAGATGGAAGAGAATACCGTTACCGAGGGTCGTTACGGTGTTTTTATAGTGACCTGCATTACATTTTTTCTGGCAGAAATCGGCGACAAAACGCAACTTGCAACCGTCGCCTTAGCTGCTAAATACAGCAATCTAGGTCTGGTCGTTGCGGGTAGTACCTTGGGTATGTTGATAGCCGATGTGCCTGCGGTGTTCCTTGGTAAAGTCGCCTCGCCAAACTTTCCGTTCAAGCTGGTACGTTGGATCGCCGCCGCTATTTTTGCAGTTCTGGGTATCGTCGTATTGACGGGACTCGGCAATCAATTTTTTTGAATTTTTAGAGTAGATCAGATCGACATGACGACATTTAGCTTACCCGCAGGAACACTGGTCAAATACGGCACTGTCTCCACCCAGCTGTATCCGATTTTGCGTAACGGCATTCACGCTGGTAGCGCTCGCCAAGGCTTGCATACCGGAGCTGAACAGGCTCATGTCGAGAACGGCATTTACGTCGGCGAACTAATGGCCTACTTCGCCGCCTGCATCGCCTTCCGTCAAACCACCAGTGAATTGCATGCGGCGCATGAAGCAACGCTGGGCACCTTTATCCAGGCATTGCAAGAAGCACGCGGAGAAAAACCGAAGATGCCAGAACTGGAAGACATCGCCGTGCAAGCCGGTTTGCCAGTGGTGTTAGAAATCGAGTTGGGTGAAGCCTGCGTACTGCATGCCGATCAACAATTTATTGAAGCCGACAATGCGGAAAAGAGCTGGAAGCTCTGGCGTAGTGTCGCGATTACCCGCGATGGCGGCATTCCGGCAAGCTGGGTCAAACGCTTCTATTTTCCGCGCTTGCTAGATTATCGGGATGTGGGCAGTTCACGTAACCCTAAGATGCTGGAGCAAACAACCGACAGCGCATTGATGGTCGGCGGCTTGATGCAGTATTGGCACAAAGATACGCCCGGTGATTTATTACTGGCATTTAAACAGCAATACAAGCGTACCAATTTCTCGCAAACCAGTAATTTTGATGACACCGCGCTGGAACGTTTTTTCAATCTCAATGCCATGCTTGATCCGGCAACGCGTTTGCTGAATCAAATGAGTATCTGGCAAGACATTGATGCGCTGGCGAAGAAGCAAGAAATTCCGCTGGACTAAGCTGAGCGAAATCGCGTGTGTGTATTGAGGGGAATAAGGGGATTATTTAATATACTCCCCTTTATTTTATTAAAATATGCTTCATTGCCCAAGGATTGTATGGACAACTAATATATACCTACCTAGAGTATATAATTTATTGTCTATATCAATCAGTCGCAAACTGAAGTGAATTGAGTCGCAATTTAAGTACCCGGACTGCGCTTAACAAAAAATAACGCCGCGCCAATCGCCATTAAAATCCCGCCGAAAAAGCGATTCTGCTTTTTCACTAAACGTGGATCGCGGAAATAGCGTTGCATCGATGACGCTGCCCATGCATAGCTATGCATCACCACCAAATCTACAGCGCACATCGTCATCCCTAATATCAACAGCTGCGGCAACAAGGGCGCGTCGTGGCTAATAAATTGCGGCAACACCGCCACCATAAAAATGATCCCTTTTGGGTTCGTGGCATTGGTCAAAAATCCAATTAAAAATCGCTTACGCAAATCCGGTGCCGTCGATGCTTGCGATGCCAAAGCACCTTCATTAGCACTGACATCGACTTTGGCACGGCATTGGCTAATGCCTAAATAAATCAAATACAAGGCACCGATGATTTTGACAGCGCTGAAAGCAAATTCGGACGCCATCAAGATAGATCCTACGCCAGCACCGGCAATCGTAAACACCAATAGCAAACCGGCTTGCAAGCCCATGATGGTGCCGCTCGTTTTTTTAACGCCATAATTTAAGCCATGCGCCATCGAGAGTACGGCACCAGAGCCTGGGGAAATCGCAATCAGGCAGGCTGCGAAAAAAAAGGTAAGCCAGAGGGTAAACGTCATGATGAGTCCGTAAGTATTTTGAGCAAGAGCGAATAAGCCAGGCAGCAAGTTTGCTGGGGGTCTATTTTAATCTGTGGAAGAAATTCGAGGACAAGCGCATCACAAAATAAGAGAAATAAAATTTTTATGCTTACTTATTTGCTATTGGACTGGCTTTACTTAGCCACGCATCATGGCGGCTAATAATTGACTCTTTAAGGTTTTAATCAATGCAGTTTCGTCAGGAGGGACGCCCTCTTCTGCCGCGATTGCACGGTCTGCATAAAAAAATCCCAATGATTTTTTCTGGATGACGAGCGGTAGTACGATAAAGCTCAGAGCATCTGGTAACAGCGCACGATGCCAGCTTGGGAGCAGTTTTTGTATCTTCGGAGCGGTCGCATCAGAGATCATCAAATCCGCATTATTGGTCATGGCCAAATGAAACACATCTTGCTCTACTTTCATCGGGAATACAAAACCTCGCTGTCGCTCTGCATACAGTTCGCCAACTGACACACGTGCCATAAAGCTGGAACTGGACGGGTCTCGCAAACAAACCGTGGCGAAGCGAAAACCCATGCTGCTGTACAAGGTCTCCAGCACCAGCAATATCATGTCATTGAGTTTGATTTGATCAGAAGCTAGCATTTGCGTGACGTCTTGTACCCCTGCCAGCAAGAGGTCACGCGCATTGCGTGGCTTGCCGCTAGCGTAGCGTTCAGCCTGCTGCATTTGATCTGCATTAAAACTTTTTAGCAAAAATTCGCTAGGGAATTCGCCGTCTGCAGAGAGCATTTCGTCGGTATCGCCAGCAGCTGGAAGAGCGATGTCCATACTCTCTGCTAGTTGTCTGGTTTCTTGCGTCACTCGCGCCAGCATTTCTTCCAGCTTAATTTGATCCAGCTCTAATACTTTGCCAAATTTTTGCAGTAAAGGTTTGCAGCGTACGCTCAGATTATCTGTGCCTGTGGTGAGTACCAGACTCGCTACGCCATCGCTAAAGGTGGCGACTTGCTTAAGCCACTCGTTGCGATGGCCGGCTTTTTTTTGTTCACCGGCGGGTAATGCCCCCAGCGATTGAATAATGGTGTCGGGAATTTTCCAATCCTGCAATGCCATCTCGCCAAAACGGTCATAACTGCAACCTAACAACAAGCTGGAGGCATCGGCAGCATTCGCCTGCCCGCTTGTCTGCATGGCCTGTATACGTCCATATAAAACATGATCAAACGAGGCGACTAGAACCCGTCCAATATTTTTAAACAAAGCAGCAACAGCGGCTTCTTCTGCATCTTGATAATGACTACGCTGCGCCAGTTCACGTCCGACGATACTGGCGCAAAGCGCATGTACTAGCTCTTTGCGGACACTTTTCGCATGTTTTTTATCTTTAAAACAATCCACCAGCAACATCGCCAATGCACCGGTTTTTACCGTGTCAAACCCGAGCAAAAAAATCGCTCTTGAAATCGTAGTGACTGGGGCGGTAGCCCGGGTGCGGTAGTGAATGGTGTTTGACAAACGCAATATTTTTTGCGTCAGTGCTACGTCAGCCAAAACAAAATGTGCCAGCTTGGCGATCGAATCTTCGCCAGAAGACGTGATCTCCACCACCTTGGATACGACTGCCCCCAAGGTCGGCAAAGTAGCATCTTCTGCAATTTTTCTGAGCAAGCGATCACGCGCAATTTCTGGCGCATTCTGCTCTAAATTAACGGAGGTATCGATAGGCATAGATAACAATAAGTAGGTACGCTGGCGATTGGCTTGCTCGTTTTAGATCGTGCTTTGGTTGTGCTTTGTTTTGCTTTGATTATGCGTAATTTGATTACTACGCCAAACTCAATGCGTCCTACTTTGCTTCTCTTTTTGTTCTTAATTTATGTATCTATTTCACTTTTCTTACTGCGGTAATACCATATTTCTTTTGAAGCTCATCATACAAACCCTGAATCGCTTTGAGTCGCGGGTTCATCGGGTCCAGGCGACGCGCAGATTCGATTAGATGTTTGGCCTGCTCCCCGATCTGATTGTCCCAACCCAGATTCTCCAGACACTTCAGCGCTGCCAAAGCCGCGTTCATCACGACTTGCGGATTATCTGGCGATTTACGAGCGGCGGTTGTGAGTAATTCTACCGAGCCGCGGAAATCACCTTGCTTGGCTTTTTGCACACCTTGCGCTACCAAATCCATGACTTCTTTTTGACTTTGCTGTGCCAACTCTTTTGCCAGATGTCCTTTGCCTACGCTCTCAAATACCCCGATCGCGCGGGTCATCATTTTTTGGTTAGTGGCATTACGCATCACGTCAAGAATGACCTCAGTGGCCTCACCCTCTTGATCATTTTCCAGACAGCTTTTGGCTAAACCTAATTTCAGATTGGTCGACAAGCCTATATTTTCGCGGCTGGCGGCAACTGCTGCGCCCAACTCGTCACCGAGGCGCGCATCACCCGTAGCGGCATGGATTTTAGCCGTAGAAATCGCACGGCAGGCTGCAGTCTTTTTCAGCCCGACCATGTTTTTTTCCATGTCGCGGATGACCGATTTTGCTTGCTCGTTATCGCCTTTTTTGACTAAGGCATCCACTAATTTGACATGGTCCTCGGGGTCACGGAATTCTGAGAATTTGGCTTTGGCGACGACTTTTTTAAAAGTGGCTTCGGCAGTTTCTATATCCCCTGTTTCTAGGGCGATTTCACCCAGGCGACGCAAGCGACGTACTGCGTGGGGTGATACTTCGATGGCGGTTTCCAGCACTGTCTGTGCCTCGGGCAACTCGCCGATCGCTTCGTGAGTTTTAGCCAGCCAGTCGTAGGCGTCCATGTATTTGTTATTCTCAGCAACCAGCGTTTTGAGAATATCTTCGGCCTCTTCAAAGCGCCCTTGCATAAATAGAGTTTTGGCTAGACCGAGTTTGGCCCAGGCCACGGCTTTCATTTCAAACAAAGCAGTGTAGAGCGCCTCTGCCTCGGCGGCTTCGCCCAGAACGACATGCAACTCGGCACGCCAGCGCATGAAGTCAACGACGTATTTGGGATAATCTCGCTCGCCGTGATGGCAGGCGGTAATCGCTTCGACCAAAGCACCTTGCTCCATCAGAGCGAAGATTTCGACAAACGCTTTACGTTTTTCGATTGCCTTGATCACACGCTCTAGCAGCATGTCGGCGGTGAAGGGTTTTAATAGATAATCGGAAGGTGCCAGCTCTGCCGCACTAACCACTTTGGCGTAAGCACGCTCGGCCGTAACCATAATAAAGATGGTAGAAAGCGGTGTCAGTTTGTGGTGGCGCACGTCTTCTAATAATTGCTGACCATCCTGGCCTACGCCAAGATCGTATTCACATAAAATCAGATCAAACACTTTGGATTGGATAGTACGGATCGCTGTACCAGCGGTCAAAGCATGTTCAATTTTAGTTATGCCGCATAAATTCAGCATATTGTGCAAACTGACCCGCATGCCTGCATGCGGCTCAATGAGCAATGCTCTTATTTCAGCTAAATCGCTCATGGACACCTTAGGTATTCGTTATTTTTATCGGGATGCTGACTTGCCGCCTGCAACTTGGATTTCGCTTGAATTTTAGTTTTAGCTTTAGTTTCAACCTCAGTTTCAAACTTAGCTGCAACCAAACTTCGTTGCTCGGGCGCAATGTCTTTAAATTGACGGTCTCAATGTCTAAAACTTTAACCTATCCAAAATGGCTTTGGGCAATTTTCAAGCTAGCTTCACGCTAAAACCACATTCAACTGGTTTATGGCGGCTAACTCAGTTGCGAACTCAGGCGCTAGATGAGTGACTAAGTAAATAAGCAACTAACGGTCAGACGTGTCAGCTTATTTGAGGAAGCGCGCCAACAAGAGCACGACCAAGGACAAAATAATGGTCGAGGCAAATGGCAGAGAGAAAACCCGACCAAACAATTTAAAGCGCACATCGCCAGGCAAACGCCCTATCCCCAGTTTTTCTAACCAAGGTAATAAGGCGCTAAAGACGATTAATGCGATAAAAATCGTGAGTACCCAGCGTATCATTGCCAAGCCTCTGAAGTGAGGCTAGAAAATACGGCTAAATTGGCGATGAATATCATATACTCCCCTAATTTTTTTCTAAATACCGCTGACTGTCCAGACTTTAATTGGACGATTAAAATATACTTAATGGGAGTATATATGTATAGATCACTTCATCATTCTGCTTAAAGTACGCCTTATCGACTCTCTATAATCGATGACTACGGTCGTGTCGCAATAATCTGGCATCCAGTTCTACTCCCGCACCAACCACCAAGACTTTAAATAACTCCCCCATCTCGGCAGGAGAAATCAGCTTTTGCAGAGCGTTGGCTTTTGGCAGATACGCCATGGGGTCGCTGGCGGAGGTGCGCATAAGCAATTCACCGATGCCGGCTTCCAGCAAAAATCCCGCCTGGCTGACATAAGCTAACAATTCCAGCCCACCTGCTTGCGCTGCGAGCGCCATGCTGGTGAAATCCACATGCGCCGTAATATCTTGCAAACCCGGCAAATAAAATGGATCGGGATGCGCATGGTGCCGATAGTGACACATCAGCGTGCCCTGCGTACGTTGATCCAGATAGTATTCATGCGCAGGAAATCCATAATCAATCAAAATGGCGAGCGCGCCTTTGCCGCTGAGTTCAATCCCCTTTTTCAGCATTGCAGCCAGGCTGCGCATAAAGCCTGCGGCAACCGGATGGAGTTCCGTCATGTATCCCAGTGGAAGCTGATCAGCGTCGGGGATTTGTGCCAGCAGCTGCGACTCTAATTGTGCATCCATCTCGCGGTCAGAAAAAATCAACTCCGGGCCTTGCTTGATCGTGCTCTCTGCCGCGGTGCGCTCAGGCTCAGCTTGATTGCGTAGGCTCACACCGACTTCGCGCCAGCCCCGTTCTGTCTTCACCACCAAATGCACTGGCATAGCGTCCAGTACCTCGTTACCCAGTACAACGCCACAAAAAGCTTCAGGCATTTGTTGCAACCATTGCACCTGCGGGAAATTTTTCAGCAGGTCTTCTTGTCTTGCTCTTAGCTCGCCGGACAATTCCACGATAAAATAGCGCTCAACGGCAATCCCAGCAGCCTGACATTCTGACAAGAAGTCAAACGCCAGTCTCCCGGTACCCGCCCCGAATTCCATCACTTGCGCACTGGTTTGCGCTAATAAAGAGGCTGCCAGTTGCGCCAAGGTCGCACCAAATAGCGCTGACATTTCTGGCGCGGTTGTAAAATCGCCGTCTTTGCCTAGTTTTGCCGCACCACCGCTGTAATAACCTAGATCCGGCGCATACAAAGCCAGTTCCATATAGCGAGCAAACGAGATCCAGCCTGCATTTGCGTCAATCTGTTGAATAATGTGCTGCTGTAAAGCCTCAGAGGCCGCCTGGGCATCGGCGCCGGGTGCAGGTAATGTAAGTTGCTGTCGTGTGGAGTGAGATAGTCGCATAGCCGCATTGTATAAAAATCGTCGCCTTCAAGGTGTAATTAAAGGTGAAATTTAAGATTAAAAAGAATCAGCCGAGTAAGAAAGTATCGCCATGACAATTACCATTACAGCCGCTGATTCAGCCGCTCTTTCAGCATCTGATACCGCATCCGCTTCAGCTACCAAGACAGAAACGGCCATCAATTCGCCATCAGGTTTGACGCAAGATGGTTTGACACGAGTGGTCTTGGTCACCGGCGCCGCCAAACGCATCGGTCGCACCATTGCGCTGACTTTGGCGCAGCGTGGCTGGGATGTTGCGGTACATTATGGTCGCTCAGAAGAAGAAGCGCTTGGTGTAGTGGCGGAGATCAAGGCCATGGGCAGACGCTCAATTGCCTTGCATTGTGATCTGGCGAATGAAACTTCCGTCAAAGAGCTGCTACCCAGAGTCATCGCGGCCTTTGGCAGCGTGCAATGCGTTGTAAATAACGCCTCGCTATTTGAAGAGGATAGTATTAGCGATGTCTCCAAACTGCGTTTAGATAAACATATGCATGCCAATTTGTTAGCTCCGCTTTTGTTATCACGGGCTTTACATGCAGCCACGCCGGATGGGCAACAAAGCTGCGTGATTAATTTGCTGGACCAAAAGCTGCAAAATCTGAATCCTGATTTTTTGTCGTACACCCTATCCAAAGCAGCCTTGCAATGTGCCACAACGACCTTGGCACAGGCACTCGCACCCAAGGTGCGCGTGGTTGGCGTATCGCCCGGGATTACGATGGTGTCCGGCCACCAGACTGCCGAAGATTTTGCGCAAGCACATCAAGTCACGCCGCTGGGTCGCTCTAGTACACCTGAGGATATCGCCAATACGATTTGCTTTGTCGCCGACATGCCTGCGATTACCGGCACGACCATCATGGTGGATGGCGGCCAGCATTTGCTGCCGTCTGCACGTGACATTATGTTTTTAGCGACCTCGGCGACAACTAAATAAAGATCTTATTCCTTACCCGTATTCGACCTACTGTAGTTTTACAATTCCATAATTCCATTACATTGAACTGACCCCATCATGCTATCTGTCCTCCACTATCCACAACTCGCCGATTGTCGTCGTTTATTTTTGCGTAATTACGAAGTCATGATCAATATCGGGGTGCACGATTTTGAGAAAAAAGGCGAGCAACGCGTGATCATCAATGTAGATTTATATATTCCGCTGGCGCTCTCTACGCCATCCGCAGATCATCTGGACGAAGTAGTAGATTATGATTTTATCCGCGAAACCATCGCACAACGTATGGCACAAGGACACGTTCATTTACAAGAAACCTTGTGTGACGATGTCACCAAAAGTATGCTGGCACATCCTCGCGTGCGCGCAGTTCGGGTCTCGACCATGAAGCCTGATGTCTACCCCGATTGCGAAGGTGTGGGCGTAGAAGTATTTCAAATTAAAACCGACATTTAAGCGCCATCATGCAAGTACAAGAAACCAGTTTTGCCGATTTGTCTAATTTGTCTAATTTACCTATTACCGGCGCGATGCCAGTGCAGACACCAGTTAGGCAAAAGTCGCAAGAAAAAATCACTTACGAAAATAATAAGCTGCACAAGCGCCTGTGCCGCCAGGTTGGTCAGGCGATCGGTGATTTTAATATGATAGAAGAAGGCGACAAGGTCATGGTCTGCCTGTCCGGCGGCAAAGATAGTTATGCCATGCTGGACATTTTAATGACGCTGCGCGAACGCGCACCGATCAATTTTGAGATCATCGCCGTCAATCTCGATCAGAAGCAACCTAACTTTCCCGAACATATTTTGCCTGCGTATCTGGAGAAACTGGGCGTCCCGTATCACATCGAAAATCAAGATACCTACAGCATCGTCAAGCGCCTGATCCCGGAAGGCAAAACCACCTGCTCGCTATGCTCCCGCCTGCGCCGTGGCATTTTGTATCGGGTTGCAGATGAACTGGGCGCGACTAAAATCGCTCTCGGTCACCATCGCGACGATATTTTAGAAACCTTTTTTCTGAACATGTTTTTCGGTGGCAAACTCAAAGGCATGCCCGCAAAATTGCAATCCGACGATGGGAAACATATTGTGATTCGTCCGCTGGCTTATGTGAAGGAAGAGGATTCAGAACGCTACGCTCAGGTCAAGCAATTCCCGATTATTCCTTGCGACCTCTGCGGTTCGCAAGAAAATCTGCAGCGTAAGCAAATCAAAAATATGTTGCGTGGCTGGGAAAAGACTAATCCTGGTCGAGTAGAAAGTATATTTTCGTCACTGACCACGGTGGTGCCATCGCACTTGATGGATAAAAATTTGTTTAGCTTTACAGATTTAAAAATCGATGGCGTAGCGAATGCCAACGGCGATATTGCCTTTGATGACGAACCCTGCGCAACGCCATCGAAGAATGTGATTTCTTTCAATCTGGGGATGGAAGACTAGTCGCTCTGTCTTTTCTGCGCCTATCTGTATTTATCTGCTCTGCTGCCCGGCGATGCCCGCATCGCCGGAATTAGCACTATGCACTCGCTGTGTGACTTAAGCTTCAAAAACCACTTTTTGAATTCTATTTTTCCGCCGGACCACCACCGTACCTGCTAATTTGTCATGCCAGCCTTGCTTGCGCGGATCAAAGGCGACCCAGAGTAAACCCAGTCCCAGGGGGATAGTCGACACGTAATAGCCAAGATAGCGAATAATCAATTGCGTTTTAGTCGGCTCTTTACCAGTTTTGGCATCTACAATCTTGGCAGAAATAGCATCTTTGCCCGGCGTCGACTGGCGCTTTATCCAAAACACAATCACCGCAATCGCTGGAAAAATCCAAGACATTAAAAAATCGGCAGGCCCCCGTGCCAACGAGAATGTATCGGCGCCAAGACCAGAACTTGCCGGACTGACATAGGCCCAGCCATAAATCGCAATCAGGATCGGGTATATCACGACGGCTAAAAGTAAAGAATCAACTATACAAGCACCAACCCGCGCCCAAAATCCTACGTATTCCAACTCGTCAACTTCATCTTGTGGCATGGATATTCCTTAGCTAAGAACAAAAAAGCAAACATTCAGATAACAACTACGACATAGTATGCTGATATTAAGTTCGCATCTTAGTAAGCGTGCCGGATAGTTTCTTTCTTAAATAACATCTTCATATCAATCCCCTTACGCAAAACAAAAAAACGCCGTCACAAGGACGGCGTTCATGTCGGAGAAAAAACGACTTATTTGTTTTGAGAAATCTGTGTCGCTTCAACTACTGGGCGCTGTGTTTTTGCTGGTGCAAAAGAGACATATGCTTCGCCGCCGACTGGCAAACCAGCAGCACGTGCCTGGCTCAGTTCTGCGACAACTTCTGCACGGGTTTTACCGTTGCTTACAGTGTCCGTCTTAGTTTTTGTCATGCTTGGAATAGGGAAACTGACATACGCTTCGCCACCAACTTGGTTATCCGCTGCGAAAGCAACAGAACCAGTTGTAACACCAGTAGCGATCAGGGCAACAGCAGCAATTAATTGTTTCGCATTCATTTTAATTCTCCAAATAAGATAGATGATTAGGTTGATGACTCTAGGCTTGGGATACATTTGATCTCTTCTGCCTCGGTGAGTCGCGCACTGTTTGTTTCTGTTGCTGCGGTGTCGTGCTCATCGATGAAGCAAGTCTATACAACCCAGATCAATCAATAAAGGTGACTATAAGCAATAGATTGTTGCGAATAGAAGAATAATGCGATTCGACTGTGAAGAGTTTCAGCAAAATCATTTCCCTTATCGTATGATTTGGGCACTTATTCTAGAACGCGCTATTTCGCCTCGAAACACCTTGTAACAACAAGATACGAAACGGATATCCAATTGCAAAAAACATCCAAAATGGACGCTGGCCAGCTGCATATCTGGCTCGCCGGCGTCGCGCGAAAAGACGCAATTGCGTTTAGATCGCTTTATGATGCAACTTCTCCGAAACTGTTTGGCTTCGCGCTGCGTATATTAGTTAAGCGCGAACTGGCGGAAGAAGTGTTGCAAGAGAGTTTTGTCAACATTTGGAACAATGCCGCCAGCTATCAGGCCAGTTTGGCCGCGCCGATGACCTGGATGACGACCATTGTGCGTAACCGCGCTTTTGATCTGTTGCGCAGACTCGACCATGATGTAGAAATTGACGCGGATAACTTTGATATGGATGTCGTACACGCGCTAGAGAGCGGCGATCTCACCCCGATACAGTCACTGGAAATGACTCAGGATGCCAAAGCACTGGCGTCGTGTATGTCACGTCTGGAAGGTTTGCATCGTCAGGCAATGGCGTTGGCGTTTTTTCACGATCTGTCACATAGCGAAGTAGCCGAACAAATGAAACTACCGATGGGCACTGTCAAGACCTGGATACGGCGCGGGCTGGATAAGCTACGCACCTGCCTTGGCAAAATGGAGATAGTATGAATATCCAAAATAAGCCCAACTTGCAGCAAAAACTAGCGGCTGAATACGTACTTGGTACCTTACGCGGCGGCGCACGTCGACGCTTTGAAGGCTGGCTCAACCGCGACGCACAATTACAGCAAGTGGTGCGCCAGTGGGAGGGCAATCTGCTACCAATGGCAGAATTTGCCAAAACTGCACAACCAGCCAATAGCGTCTGGCAAAGTCTGGAAAAACGTCTAGGACTGAATCAAAGTGCCGACCGTTGGGCGTTCTGGCGCAATCTGCGCGAAGACCTCGCCTTCTGGCGTGGCTTGGGCATGTTCTCCACTGCGATGGCGCTGGTCATGGTATCCGTCTTGTTGAGCAAACAAGTCGACCAAACCCTGCCGCCGACCAATAGCTATGTCGCAACATTGTCCAATGACAAATCCGAACCGATTGCCGTGATCACTGGCGATATCAAACAAAAGCAATTGATCGTGCATATCGTCAAAGCACAAAATATTGCGGCAGATAAGAGTTTGGAATTATGGGCAGTCAGCAAAGCCGGGACGGTTAAATCACTGGGACTGGTCGCAGACAACGGCAATATTACGCTGCCTATGCCCGACAATATGAACAGCGATAATGTGCCACTGCTGGCAGTAACACTGGAGCCTAAAGGTGGTTCAGGCAATCCTGAGAAACCGACCGGACCGATTGTCTTTAAAGGAAACTGGTTGCTGATTTAATTGTAGATGGATAGTTACCAATTAAACTGAAAAAGGAGCAAGTCGTCTTAGCGGCTTGCTCCTTTTTGTTTTGGGCTAGTGGTTTCAAATACGAAGAGCAAACTCTATAGCATGTGTTCAAGAAAGAAAAAGCATCCTGCTTTTTGATTACCTGACGCTAAGTCGTTTAGATATTTAGGCACCCCATGATAAAATTTCAACATCAAAAAATCATCTAACAGGATTCTCCATGAACGTCGTTATTCTCGCTGCCGGTATGGGTAAACGTATGCAATCTGCTTTGCCTAAAGTCTTGCATCCACTGGCTGGCAAACCCTTGTTATCGCATGTGATTGATACGGCGCGCAGTCTTGCCACTGATGCTGGCATGCATAATATTTGCGTGATTTATGGTCATGGCGGCGATCAGGTACCGAGCTTGATTGGTGCACCCGATTTACAGTTTGCCAAACAAGAACCGCAGCTTGGTACCGGACATGCCGTGGCACAGGCCGCACCAGTGCTGGATGAGAAAGTACCGACCCTAGTGTTGTATGGCGACGTACCGCTGACAACAAGTGCTAGTTTGCAGCGACTGATTGCGGCGGCGGGTAGCGATAAGCTGGCGATTTTGACGGCGGACATGGACGACCCGACAGGTCTTGGTCGTATCGTGCGGGAGGGTGGCAAGATTGTGCGTATCGTCGAGCAAAAAGATGCCAGCGAAGCCGAGAAAGCCATAACCGAAATCAATACCGGTATTATCATCGCACCGACTGCACAGCTAAAACAATGGCTGACCACGCTATCGAACAACAACGCGCAAGGTGAATACTACCTGACCGATATCGTCGCGCGTGCAGTCGCAGATGGCGTACCCGTCGTGTCAGCACAACCCGACGCCGTGTGGGAAACCCTGGGCGTAAATAGCAAAGTGCAGCTGGCGGAATTAGAACGCATCTATCAGCGTAATCTGGCGCAAAAATTATTGGAGCAAGGTGTCACTTTGTTCGACCCGACTCGTATTGATATCCGTGGCAGCCTGACGTGCGGACGCGACGTGACGATTGATGTCGGCTGCGTGTTTGAAGGCAAAGTCACGCTGGAAGACGGCGTACAAATCGCAGCGCATTGTGTGATTAAAGATGCGCATATTGCGGCCGGTACGGTGATCAAACCGTTCTGCCATATTGAAGATGCGACAGTCGGCGCGCAATCGCACATCGGCCCGTATGCACGCCTGCGCCCCGGTACGACGCTGGCCGAAGATGTCCATGTGGGTAATTTTGTCGAGATCAAAAATAGTCAGGTTGCCGCGCACAGCAAGGCCAATCACCTTGCGTATATTGGCGATGCCACCATCGGCAGCCGCGTCAACATCGGTGCCGGTACGATCACCTGCAATTACGATGGCGTGAATAAATCCCGCACGATAATTGAGGACGATGCTTTTATCGGTAGCGACAGCCAACTGGTCGCACCAGTCCGCGTCGGCAAAGGCGCAACCCTGGCTGCTGGCACCACGCTGACCAAGGATGCGCCAGAAGGTAAATTGACGATCTCACGTGCAAGACAAATCACGCTAGAGAACTGGCAGCGCCCGGTGAAAATCAAGAAGTAAATTACGCTGAAACCTGATTCAAAACCATATACTCCCCTCATAAATTGATAAATATGCTCTATTGTCAAGACTTTATATGGATAATTAAAAATACTGTATAGGAGTATATTATTTAACCATAGTACATTCCCGCGTTGATACTGCTGCTAAGCAGCCAGAAGTTGACAGCAGCATGGCCGCGGATTATGGTGAATAGAATTGATTTTTTCCTGCAACTACGTATGCCGATAGCGAGCCTCCGATGAATGTTTTCCGCCCCCTTTTGCTCTGCGCTTTCATCCTGTCTGCCGTGTCTGCCCAGTCGGTCATGGCTGGTGATTTTGAAAATGGCGTTAGTTTTTATGAAGATCAAAACTACCCAGCTGCAGTTGCCGCATTTGGTAAAGCGGCGGAGCAAGGCAATGCGAATGCGCAATTCAATCTGGGCTTGATGTATGTTAATGGCGAAGGCGTGCAGCGTGATTATGCCAAAGCGATGTCGCTCTACCAGCAAGCCGCGCAGCAAGACAATGTGCGGGCACAAGTCAATTTGGGGCGTATGTATGCCAAAGGTCTGGGCGTGGTGCAAGACTATGCCAAGGCGATGCAATGGTATAAAAAAGCAGCGGAAGCAGGCTATGCCGATGCGCAATACAGTCTGGGCACGATGTTAGCTAGCGGGATTGGTACTCGCCAGGATTTTCGGCAAGCCAAATATTATTTACAACTGGCAGCAGACCAGGGCAATGCCAGCGCCCAATACCAGCTTGGCTTGCTCTACCTCAAAGGGAATGGCGTTCCACAAAATAGTGTTGAGGCGTATAAATGGTTTAGCCTGGCAGGGGAATACGACGCTGCCGCGATGTACCGCCAATATGCGGAGAAAAAAATGAGCAAAGCGCAAATCGACGAGGCCAAACAATTAGCCGCCGAATGGAAGCCAGACACCGGAAAATAAATCACAAAGCACGTGAATGGCCGGTATAAATTTTCATTTAACGCTTCAGTAAAAAAGAACTTGTGGGCAAAAAAATATTTTTCGATGCCAGCGACCGTATCTAGCCCACATAAAAAACTATTATCTGAGGGGCTGAGATAACAGTCCAGCGTCATCTTCTACAAAACAGCTCACACAGAATAAATAGATGAAAATGGGGAGCTTGGATGTAAAACAACCGTAAAAAAAATGATTACTACATCAAGCTTTATTCGCTTTTATCAGCAGGTAATAAGTCAGCAACTATCTCAGCCGTCATCGACGGGACAAATTCTATAATCTCAAAACTCGCCACATCACCAGTAAAAAACGGATCTTCCTGGACGATGGTTTCGATCTTTGCGCGGTCCATGCTATTTGCTAAAATCACGCCGCCACTGCGCGGTACTTTGCGGCCAGCCAATACAAATACGCCGCTGTCAAAATAGCTTTTCAGATAGTCGCGATGCGGCGTCATGAGAACATCGACTTCAGCAATGGATTTGGTATAAGTAATTGAGATGATGAACATTCGGTTTCCGGGTCTTGGCAATAGTGTGTGCTGAATAAAGTAGTTGCGCGCTACGTCACTAGCTTACGTAAAAACAAATTAGCTGTCTATCTACCCAATAAAAAAGCCAGGCAAACTGTGATCTGCCTGGCTACTTGTTCAGCAATCATATCAGCAAAAAGTTGATGTTATATTTTTAATGCGGTCTGACCTCATCCTTTAACGCCGCCATCGCCATCTTCTCGACCAGACCTGGTGCAATCAGTTTTAGCCAGCGTAGCAACTTGCCTTTGCCCGACATGACGACGTCGCGCTGTCTTTGCTCCATCCCTGCGATGATCAGACTGGCACATTCTTCTACCGACATCGCATCGTCTTCCTTTAAGCCGCTGCTACCTGCCGCCACACCGGCTGCGTTATAGCCGCGGTAACGGATTTGGGTGGCGACTATGCCCGGATAGGCGATGGTGACTGCGACGCCTGCGTTCTTAACTTCTAGACGTAAGCTTTCAAAAAAACCATTCATCGCAAATTTGCTGGTGCAATAGGCGGTACGTCCCGGAATGCCCATTAAGCCAGCCAGAGATGACACGGCGACGATATTGCCACGGCTTGCTTTGATATGCGGCAAAGCGGCGTGAGTACACCAGATGCTGCCCCACAGGTTGATGCGGAACAGTTCTTCATACCAGCCCAGATCGCTGACATCGGACAACAAGGCTTGCGCAGATTTGCCCGCGTTATTGATAAGCGCATCAATCCGGCCAAAGTGATCAACCGTGCGCTGTATCAATTGCTGGCATTGCGCCTGATCGCCGACATCGGTTTTTACCACCAGCGTTGCACTGCCAAGATGCTGACATTCTGCCGCGACCGCATCTAACATAGCCTCACTGCGCGCAGCCAGTACTAAACCAAGTTTGCTGCCATAAGTTTTGGCAAGCTGCCTCGCAACTTCTGCACCAATGCCATCAGAGCTACCAGTAATGATGATGACTTTGGATGTGGAAGCTGACTTCGCAGCCCCACTCATAACTTATAACTTTCATCCGTACGATCCAATTTGCGGATCAATGATGGCCAGACAAATGCGCCGCCAAGCCCGCCAGTTTGTACCCGCATGGCTTCTGCCACGCCTTTGACGATCAATGGATTGACTTGCGTCAACTCGCCACCGGCTTGTGCCGATAATTGAATCTGACATGTCGCCTCAAAGGTGTACATGGAAAGGAAGGCATCAGCGATAGATTTACCAGCGACCAGCAAACCGTGATTGCGCAACATGAGGAAATTTGCTCTGCCCATGTCGGCTTGCAAACGCGGTTTTTCTTCATCACGGAAAGCTACGCCTTCGTATTCGTGATACGCCAATGATGCCAGTACAAAAGTTGACTGTTGTGAGATGGGCAGTACGCCACATTTTTGCGCACTAACCGCCACACCAGCGCGGGTGTGCGTGTGCAAGACGCATTGCACATCGTCACGCGCTTCATGCACGGCACTGTGGATGACAAAACCGGCAGGATTAACCGGGAAAGGTGAGTCAATAATCTTGTTGCATTGCTGATCGACTTTTACCAGCGAAGAGGCATTGATTTCATCAAACATCAGGCCATAAGGATTGATCAAAAAATGATGTTCCGGGCCGGGGATACGGGCAGTAATATGAGTAAATACCAGATCGCTCCAGCCATACATGGCGACCAGACGATAGCAAGCGGCAAGGTCAACACGGAGCTGCCATTCTTCTGCGCTGACTTGATCTTTAATTGAGGGAATATGCATGTGTGTCATTTTGATCTCCTAATTTTATGATGGAATTTTAAAACGGTATTGCTACGTTTACTCTGTCAATGCCGCTTTGTAAATCGTGTTACGTGGCTTGGCAAAAAAGCGCCTGAGCATGGGTTCAAATTCGCTGATGGGCAAAGTCTCTGCTGTGGCATCGAAAGCGGGATTATCGTACAGCTCGCAAAAGCTAGCGGTATGTTCAAAATGAGGATGGGTACGAAATTGTTCGCGCATGTCTTTATCCATTCCGATATGGTGGAAAAAATAATGTCCCTGAAAAATCCCATGATGCTGCACCATCCACAGATTAGCATCACTGGCAAAGGGCTTGAGAATCGCCGCTGCTATATCAGGGTGATTAAACGATCCTAGCGTGTCGCCGATGTCATGCAACAAAGCGCAGACGACGTAATCTTCATCACGCCCATCACGCCAAGCGCGGGTAGCTGTTTGCAACGAGTGGGTGTATCGGTCAATCGGAAAGCCACCGTAGTCGCCTTCCAGAATCTGCAAGTGCTTGATCACGCGATCCGACAAGCCTTTAGAAAACTGCATAAACTCGGCACCAATCACTTGCCAGTCTTGCTGTGTACTGTCCTGCATGCGGACGAAATTTGCACGGATAGTCATTTGTCTCACTCCAGTTAATTTTTCTTTGGTGCCTACACCATACAACCAGGCTACACTGCAAACTGTCAAATTATTTACAATTGGGATTTACATTCCAATAACCTATCACCGCGACAGAGCCTTCATCGAACCAATATGAACTCGCATCTTGATTTGTTACCGCAACTATCCAATAACCCATGGTTTGGCTCTTTGCCCTTGCGTGATCGTAAGAGCATGCTCAGCACGGTCGAGCTGCTGCGCTTGCGCCCGGGTGAAATGCTGTTCCGTCAAGGCGATGCGCCGGGCGGGTTTTATGCCGTGCTGTCGGGCACGATCAAAATGTCGACCTTGAGCGAGGCAGGTAAAGAAGCAATTTTGGTGGTACTGGAAAGCGGCACCTGGTTTGGTGAAATCTCCTTAATTGATCACCAGCCGCGTACGCATGATGCAACCGCGATGGGGCCAACCGAGATTTTGGTGCTGCCGCGCAGCATATTTGCGAGCTTAATGCAGCGGCCAGTTTTTGCTTTTGCGATTAGCAGTATGTTGGCAGCGAGAATCCGCTTGCTCTACGGCATAGTAGAAGACGCCACACTACGATCAACCTCGGCCCGCATTGCACGGCGATTATTACTGCTGGCGCACGGCGACGCGAGTATGGCAAAAGATGCGCGCCCCAAGGTAACGGTATCGCAAGAATCACTGGCAATGATGCTGGGGATTACGCGGCAAACCCTGTCTAAAGAACTTAAATTATTGGTGCAGCAAGGCGTCATCCAGCTTGGCTATCGCTGTATAGAAATTATCGCCGAAGATAAATTATCTAAATAATTATCTTTGTTAGACAAAGCTCATCAGAATAATTAGAAATGTACGGCGTTGGGTGTAGATGTCACGTGTCAATCTGAGGTCTTAAGATCACATGCTGATGTCGCATATTGGCATCAATAATTTATCGTTTTATTTTTTTTTAAGATTTGCAATAGCGTTCTTAATTTAAACATACTCCCTTCATGTATTATTTTATAGCCCCTATAAGATATGGACAATATGCTTATTTTTATAAAAATTATCGGGAGTATATTAACAATATGAAAATCAACCAGCTCTTCCATGTTGCAAATATTTTGATCTGTTGCTGTAGACACGCCTCAGCATTACAACAATTCAATTGCGGTGCAAGCAGCTATAGCCTATGTTTCTGTAATCAGCTTAACGAGGCTGGCCGCGGTGACTTGCAGCGATTTCTTATCAAAATGTCGGCGATAGATGCTGTAGTTTGAATCTCGCTCGGATAGATTGAATACAGATCAGTTTTTAACAAGGCAATCCATTGTTTGCACAACATTACCGATTAAAGATCATTGCTGCCGCTACCGTCATTCTTGCAACGGTAGCGATCAGCCCAAGCGCTGAGGCAAAATGCTCGCGGGAGATTAACGTCCCGATCTCTGCCGCCGGGCAAAGTGTCACGATCGTTGATGGCAATATTAGCGGCATTTATCCAGAGATTTTGCGTAGCTTCGGTAGTAAAGAATCATGTACTTTTATCTTTTCCGATGTGCCGCGCTCCCGTTTAGAAGTACTTTTTAATACAGGCAAAGCTGATTTATTAATCCCCGCCAGCAAAACACCTGATCGAGACAAGTACGGGATATTTATACCACTCGTCTTTAGTCGCGCGACCATCATCTCTATTGAGACGAATCGCCCTTCCATTAAAACTGCCCAAGATTTATTAGAACATAAAGAACTGAAAGTAGTGCTAGTACGCGGCTACGATTATGGCGACGCGTATCAGACGCTGGTCAAAGAGTTAAACAAACAAGGTAGAGTCATTCTGGAGGCAGACCCCGTATCGGTTGCCCGGATGTTAAAAGCCAATAAGTTTAATATCACCATCATGGCACCATCGATTTTTGTAGGTGCAATTAAAGATGATGACCGGGCAAAAGATATTCTGGACAAGCTCAGATATGAACCGATAGAAGAGTTACCCTGGGGTGACAGCGGTGTGTATATTTCCAAATCCTCGCTCAGCGAAGAAGATAAAGCATCACTTAAAGATTTACTCCAACGAGCAGAGAAAACGGGCGCAATCTGGAAAAGTTTTCAAAGTCACCATGATGCTGACGTACTGAAAGAAAGTATTCGTCCACGTTAGTATTTAAAAATGAACGGTAGGATTAAACTATGGATTAAGCCTTGGCTTACACCGCCACTCAAATCTCAATCCGCGTTTCAAACTTACTCCGTAGCATAGAGAAAAAACTCCGCACATTCCGC